>NZ_JARVSX010000001.1:0-288969 GCF_030208975.1 Pseudomonas sp. ME-P-057 | reverse complement strand
TGCCGGTTGCCTAACTCATCGCGTTCTTCTTCAGACTGGGCATCGAGTAGGCCGACGCCGTTCTGCATGCCCAGGTCAAGGTTGACGAACGCATTGCCGATGCGCCGACCGTGGTTGATGCCGAGCTGGAGTTCGCTGAGGCGGTTACTGCTCGGCTCGGTGCGCACGTCGAGAACGTAGTTGTTGGTACGCAGATGAGCCAGGCCGGCGTTCACCGAGGTCTTGCTCACGTCATCGCGATGGATCACCCGCTCGGCGCGCAATTGGTGGTTCTCGTTGTCGCCATTGAGCTTGAATTTGCTGCTGTCGGTCTCGCCGTAGGTGCGATAGTCGCTTTCGCTGTACGTGTAGCTGAAGTTCCACCAGCCCCACGGCACGTTGTAATACAGCATGTTGTTTTTCGAGGTTTTCTGGTGGTCGCTGACAGCGTCGTGGCCGCTGCGCAGTATCAATTGGTCGCCCAGGCCCAGCGGACTGTCCCATTCCAGCCCTGCGTCCCATTGCTGTTCACCGGTGCTTTCCTGACCGTCGTTGTTACGCGACAGGCTCGCGCGCCAGGGCTTTTGCGGGACGTTGTTGACCACCACTTCACTGCCGCCGATCTGCTGGCCCGGGGTCAGTCGCATCTGCGCCTGCCTGGAGGGCAAACGGTTGAGCTGGTCCACCAGTTGTTCGATCTCGCGCAGGTCGAGCGCCTCGCCGACCTTGCCGGGAAAGGCCATGGCCAGCTCGCGGTCCGTCACGGTGCTGCCCTCGGCGGCTTTCAACGCTTCGAGTTTGCCTTCGACCACCAGCACCTGCAGGTGACCGCTGGAGAGGTCTTGTTGCGGCAAGTAGGCACGGCTGGTGACGCGGCCCTTGTCGATGTAATAGTCGGTGATGACCTTGAGCAGTTCATTGAGCTGCGTCACGCCCAGGCATTGGCCGATGTAGGGTTTGAGCAGACGCGTACGGTCAGTGTCGGACAGGCTGTCGGCACCCTTGAGCTCGATATCCTGAATCGGGAAGCAACGACTATCGGCCGGCGTGGCCGGGGCCTCGGGCTTGGCCTGTTTGCCGGGCAACTCCTGGAGCTCTTGCAGGCGGCGGCTCTGCTCTTCGAGAAGGCGGTTCTGCCGGTCGCGGATCAGGTCCTGATCGCCGGGCGTTGGGGCAGCGGTGGCGCTGTTCAGGCCCACACACGCGAGCAGAAGAGTGCAAAGCAACAACCGAATCCGTGGCAATAAAAAGGGCATGTTCGATCCGTCGAAAAATCAAGGGGCGGCAAATTAACATCGAATCCCGTTGATCCAAAGCGTTGGATCAGGTGGGCATTCGCGCCTGATAAATCAGCAAGGCTTTGATGGGCAGTAAAACAAGGCGCCAGGAAAGAGTTACAGCCTGTTACCGGAATGTGCTCTCCGACAAGCGGCGGCCATCAGTTGAGGATCAACACGCCCGACGGACTGCTACTAAATGGCCATCAGTCCGAAGAGATACGTTAGTGCCAGGCAATGCAGAAAAGTTCGCGCAGATTCTGTGAATTGGATCCCAATTATTAAATCACGGCACTGAATTCCAGACTCGCCCTGCATCCTGCGGTGCTTGTCGCATTTTTAACGTCAACGGATGAGTTCCTCTATCACATTAGAGAAAGATCACCCCTCATCGCTTTACGGCCCATGCAGAGTCAGCTTCGGGTCCAAAGCGGTCAGGCGCGACTGGCTGCTTTCGACCCAAAGCGGACATTTGACAGAAAGTACGCGGTAACGGATTTTTCACTGTGGCTCCAATTCTGACCATAAACAACTGCGCCCAATGCCGACCATTAACGTACCGTAGTCTTCAAAAATACTGGTATTCACCACATCCTGGCTCGTCCACGTTGCTTCACACTCTTCGCACACCCATAGCAAAATATTTGTGGAGCGCACCCTCATTGCTCGAACGTAACCTTGGCTGCACCTTTGGCACTTAATCAGCATAGAAATAATCTCTGACAGGACTTCGGTGTAGTCTAATCCTATCGGCTGCTTCTGGCCGATTTCAGCCAGTCGCCAGACGCTGCTTTCGACCTGAAGAGGTTTCAACGAAGTTTCGCCGACGTATTACGGTGTTCTTTTAGGTGGAAATTCAGGTGTAATCGGCAAGCCCGCTCTGAGGATTTAAGCCCCATGACTGACCGCTTGGTGTCAAGCTATCCTGACGTTCACCGTGCTTTCGATGCTCTAGAACCCGCCGAGAAAACGCGGGTGGCTACTCGTATCGTTCTCTGGGCGGTTGATGAGGTAGGGGGTGACTCTAACGAGGTCGCTGAACTGTTGTCGTGTGGAGGTCGGGCCCGACTTGAGACTATATGCGCTCAAATGGAGGAACAATACTTCTATCTGCTGGAGCGCGATGACGACGGATCTTTTGCTTGGTTTTGCAAGGCCCGCGCATATAGTGCTAGCGTGTTCCTTGCCCGTGACGAACTTGACGACGCGGTCTATGAATCGATTTTCGCGACTGATAAACCGTTCCAGGTCAGTGATTTCTTGTGAAAGCGTTGTGCAGTGTGAGCAACGAAAAGCTGTCGATGACCACTTTCGACCCGGAGCTGATCAGGTCAATTGAGCGCATCATCAACTGGCATCGGTTAGAACCCTCAGCTTATTTCGACAATGCTTGCTACAAACGAGGAAATTCCATGGCAAGGATGGCCGCTGTTTTCACTTTACTGAGTTGCATGGCGTCGACCTCGGCATTGGCGGCGTCTGATTGTCCGTTTCCGCAGGGAATGCAGGCATCCATCGGTGCGTCGAAGCAAGCTATTGAGGCCAGGCAAGCGGGCGTCGCCAAGGATGATCTGCTCACCAAAATTTCCCCCGCAGCCAACGGGCAGATGTCCCAGATGCTAAAGAGTATCGTCGACGAGGTTTACGATTATCCGGCATTGCTGCCCGAGGTGTATGCCGCCTTCCGGTTCGAGCGCTGCTTTGTTTCGCAGCAGCACGCCGAACAGGTGGCGGCTATGAAATTTGCCGATGCCTATCCGCTGCTGAAAAAATGCGAACAGCTCGACCCGGAAGGGGCCCGACCGCCTTGCGCAATGCGCGTAGTGCATACAGTGACCGGAATTCCCGAGTAAACGATCCGTTAATTTGCTCGCAGGAATGCATGCTGTGTTGCTGCGTCCTGAAATCGAGAGCGAGAGGTCGTCTAGATCCTTGTCCGCATCGAATGTCCGCTTCTGGCCGATTTCTGCCGTTCATGCCTCGCAGTACCGGCCAGAAACGGATTCTTCTAGCAGGAGTCAGAGGCGCCTAGGAGAACATTGGTAGCCACGCTTAAGTGGCAATAAAATAGGTTATCACCAATTATTGCCGTTTATCGGTTTTGAAGGCGACGGCGGCATTTGACGTGGATTTCGTGACTAAAGACATTGCCAATGATCGAAAACGAGCCGAGGTTGACAAAGCTATGCAAGAATTGACGAAAGCCCATCAGAATGATCAGCGACGGCTCACGTCGGTCGAGTTTCAGACCCTGGCCCAAGTTCCGGCCGCGGTCGAGTGGTTTGCCAACCTGGACAACCCTCGAACACGCCGTGCCTACCAAAATGACCTGGAAGACTTCTGCGGTTTTGTCGGATTGGCTTCGGCCGATGAATTTCGCGTCGTCACCCGATCACATGTTTTGGCCTGGCGCGCCCAGCTCGAGCATCGCGGTTTGGCCGGAGCCACTATCCGGCGCAAATTGGCGGCGCTGGCCAGCCTCTTTGATCACCTTCTGGAGAGCAATGCGATCGCCGGGGGCAATCCCGTGCACGGCGTGAAACGACCGAAGATCGAAAGCAACGAAGGCAAGACGCCGGCATTGGGTGATCACCAGGCCAAAGCGCTGCTCGAAGCCCCGGATGAAACGACCCTCAAAGGGTTGCGCGACCGGGCGCTATTGGCTGTTCTTCTCTATCACGGGCTGCGCCGCGAAGAAGCGGCGCTGCTGCAGGTGAACGACATTCAGGACCGTCGCGGGATCCAACACCTCAAGGTGCATGGCAAAGGCGGCAAGGTGCGCTACCTGCCGTTGCACCCCGTGGCGGCTGGGCGCATTCATCAGTACTTGGAAAGCTCAGGGCATCATTGGGCGGACAGGAAGGTGCCGCTCTTCATCCCATTGCGCGGCAAGCTGACCGGTGCCGGTATTACGTCCAACGGTATCTACACCGTCGTGGCGGCCTACGCGAAGAAGGCTGGGATTCAGGTCGACGGCTTGGGAGTCCATGGGCTCAGAGCAACCGCAGCCACCAATGCCCTGGAACATGAAGCCGACATCGCCAAGGTCCAGGCCTGGCTGGGTCACGCCAATATCAGCACGACCAAGATCTACGATAGGCGAGAGAACCGGCCGGAGGATTCACCAACCTACAAGGTGAAGTATTAGATGTCGGGTCGGTTTGAGGACCGGCAGTTGGCGAGTGAAAGAGCATGCTTTCAGCCAGTGATTGCTTTATAAAGTTGTTTCCCACTTTTAAACTCTTTAGCAGCGTCGGCCAGCATCGACCGTACTTTGGAGTCCTGCGTTAGATCGGCGAAGCTCTGAGGTGACCAATCATTTTGAATGTAGGCAGCTGTGACCATCAACCGAAGCCGAAATCCAACATCCCAGTTGGAGAACCAGCCCAGCTCCGGCAGGCAATCGAGAAGTATAGTTCTTGCCTCCCCCTGCAACTTGTCCCTTAGAACTTTTGCGTGAATTGTATCGAATAGCGCCTCCACAACTCTCTGTCCATCCTGATTTCCTGTGCGAAGAGCCAATATCAAGATAAAAGTCTTGAGCGCATTTTCTTGTTCACTGTTTAAATCACTGCGGGATTCTTCCAGAGCCTTTCCCCACGGTCCGACACCTCCAGCAAGTACCTGAGGTACAAATCCCCCAAGAGCAACAAAGTAATCGTAGAGAAGACTTGTTCGAGAAATACATCCCAGATAAGCAGACGTGAGCAGCAAATTCGGACGCGATAAGATCGACGAACGCCATGCCTGACCGACCGCCAAATCGCTATTTTCCGCGTTAAGCAACTGTTCGGAAGTAATTCTCGGAAAAGCATCGAACACAGAATCCGCAATTTTTTTGTTATTTTTTGATAATAGTAAAGAAATAAAATATGGCAGCTTCACCGCGTTTTCTGGAACGAGGGCCAGCAAATCAGCCAGTCTATCGTCGCCAAGCTGCAACGATCCTTCTTCAAGCAATAGCTCAGGACGCTCCCGCAATAGCCGATCCTGTAGCTTCGGAAAATCGGATGTAGCTGACCAGAACTTAGAGGCTTTGAGGCGGCTGATGCAGGCGCCAAATACGAGCTGTGCGATTGGCTCCACAGCATCAGCTATCTCGTCAGCAATGGCCAAAAGCTCTGCACTTTGAGAATCCCAAAGCTCGGCAAGCCTCTGAATACCTTCGAGCGTCGGCGGGGGTAATCCCGAGCCGGCCATCTCGTGAAAAAAAGCACTTATTGCTGCCGGTTGTGCCGGCGGCATAACGACTCCATCCACTAAATCTTGTTTTAACAGCAAAGCGTCTTGCTGACTAGGAAATGAGTCGCGGACAATCTGCATAATGTGATGGCCATCTATAACGGTCAGGTCGCGATCCATTACATAAAGCTCAACAAGCGGCCTAAAAGATTTCCGTTGCCGTTTCACGTCACTACCGTATCGCCATAAAAAATCTCGCAACTCTCCAGATCCTTGCTGAATGTCGAGTAACGCAGCAGACATCCAAGGAAGCGCAGCAGCAGGACTCAGATCAGATTCGGGTATGGCGGCGATTTTGGTAGAAAGGTCAAAACGCACGCCGGGAGCAGGATGATGCGAGTGAGCGGCGGCTGTCTGAAACCGTAGATTTCTTCTAAGCCTAGGCCATTGCTGAGACCAAACGGCGAAAAGCGGATCATCGATCTCGCCTGCAAAATCGGTATCTACAACTGCACGGTCCCTCTGATAGAGCGCTATAAGAAGCTTTGTAACAATGGCACTGTCAACAACGCTCCTGCCTGCAGAGATCGCAAGCTGCAATGGTTCACGATACTGGGAAATGTCAGCTTGGTTGGAAGGACGACTCATAGACTTTTGAAGGACTGCTAGGTCTTCAAGCAACTCCAACACATTAGGGTCAATCAGAAGCGCGTGAGTCCAGACGCATCCGGGCCTGGGCATTTCAGGCGCAGGCCACGTCCGCATAAGGACATATCGTCCGATGGATGGCGCGGGGACTCCGGTCCAATAACCGCCAGATTTGCCGAATACTATGCCAGGAGCCATGTCGCTCAGCTCGGTCAATGTCGAGGTTTCGGAGCCCAGAGAGAGAGAAGTGGCCAGTAGCTTATGACCATCGTTGTAACCGAACAGGCACTGGTCGACTTTCATTCTTGGACCGACATGAGCCAGATCAGTGGGAAAGTGATGTCGTGCCCTGTGCTGTTAGGACCTACTATCTGCACTCGATTACTTGGCGTTGGTAGTTTCGCAACTTGGATGACTGCCTCCGCGTTTTCCAAGCTAGTACCTTGGGCAGAAATGCCAAATATTTCATGTTGGAACAGTGCCGCATTCGTCCTCAGAAACTGGTCAACTAATGGCATGTGCTTGGCTAGCCATTCCCTAGGAGTCAGGTTCATACCTGCCGCAAGGTCCCAGGCAGAAATGAGGATAGCCATCCGTCGAGTCTGCTGCTCAAATGGGCGTCGTAGAAGATCGCTAAGAATTTGAACGATTTTCACCTGTTTTGGAAGATTTTGCGGCTGCCACGCCAAGCGTTGCTCGCTACCCTGCTTGCCCTCCACTAACCGAGCTTCGTCATCACCCGCTTCATGCTCCGGTATGCGCAAGCGTGCGTTTAGCTCCACGACGGATAATGTGTCCTCAGCGACGTTTGCACTGATGAAAAAAAGGATCCCGTCGCCTTCTGACACATCCGTAACGAAATCAGGCCGGCATCTACGCTCAATAACCTGCTGATCAAAAACCTCTCCTGCTAGGTCAGGGAAAAGGGCCGTGCCTCGAACACCTGTAGCGCGGTTTTTCAGGTTGAACGAAACCGTCATACTTCCTACTTGGGAAGTACGTGGAACCTTATTAAAAGAGCGCCAAGCCTCCGCGATCTGATTAAGGTATGTCAGATCGCCTTCATAACCATCCAGGACCAAGCTGCATTCAGTCTCATCTGACTCGATGAGATGCCAAAGGGCTGCTAGAAAGGTAGTCTTACCCGACTCAGGCAAGCCCATTACCACGAAGCTCGCATTCATTACCGCTCCTTCCTTCTGAGGAGCAGTCGATCGCATTCGTCTGTTAGCGCCGGTAGCTCAATATCTGCATCTTTTACGGGTAGGGAGGGCTGTGTCCAGCTTCTAAATAGAGGAGCAATGCCCATGGCTGGTTCGACGACCCCCTTAGGATCACGGGCAGCTATCCGGAAAACTTCTACCGTGTAAAAGCTCGAATAAAGATTGGTCATCCGCTGCTCGAATTCAGTGAGAGCATTTCTTGCGATAAGAGCTTCGTCATCATCGAGAAGATCGAATTTGGTGGTAACGACCTGAATCCGACAGCCCGAATTAATGGTCCGCGTTTCATGTAAGGCACGTATAAGGTTGCGCACAGATGCAAACACTTCTGCTCGCTTGAGATCCTCTCGAACACGCTCACCATCGACGATAAATGCAATAGCTGCTGCGCGACGCAGCTCAATCATCTCTAAGCTCTTCTTAGGAGTATCGCGAACCTCACGATAGGTTTCGCCTGCGCGCTCAGAAATCAATAGGTCTCGCCGATCTTGGGGAGTGGACACATCAGCTACTGCAAGGTGAAAAAATCCCAAGCCATCCCGTGAGGAAGTCCTTAGCGTATCGGGGGAAGTAGCTCCCGACTCAGCTCGCGACTGAAAACTCTTCATTTCAAACCCGGAAAGACTCCAACTGCCAGCGAAGAGTTTTCCCGCGAAAGGGCCATGTAGAAACCGCTCGTAGATCTCTGCCACCAATGTAGTCTTTCCACCATTTCGCTCTCCCACCACTGCGACTACCGATGCTGCTCGCCAACGCAATAATTCGTCCGCGTCCGCAACCGCTAGCAGTGTAGTAGCCGGGAGAAAAGCCCAGGTGGAGTCGACGCTCGGAGAACCGCCACTTTCCGTATGTTCGAAAACATCGACATCTTCGTCGACGCCCTCAACCTCTTCGATCCCATTACTCTCTGCTGTCACGCGAGTTGCCCTAGGAGATGTTCACGATAAAGCTGCTCAGCCAAAACCAGTGGCTCGAAGCTGATGGAGGCTTCCATGCCAGTAATTTTATGGAACCGCGCATGCCAAACACCACTGCCAAGCGTGCGAGCAAGGTCGATTGCAGTCGTGATTGGAACAAGCCGCACCGGAGGACCCGTTCTGATGTCTAGCTCGCTTAGATCCTCCCCGGAGAAGCTTTCTATAGTCGCTGACAACGCTCGGGACGTCTGCCCTTTAGGTTTTTTTGCCAAAGCAATAACTCGCTGCAGCATTGCCGGTGCAGCAAGTGGCCCCAATGTCGAAACAGTGGTTAAGGCTCCAAGATCTATTGCTCCTGCAATCGCCGCCTGATGGATGTCTATACTGGAGAACGGCCGGTCGAGATCGCGGCTATATTCACCGAACAACCACCACAGAATCTGCGATTCCTCCCTCATACCCTTCATCTGGCGATTCAACTCTGTAATAGCTGTGGAGATCTGGATGGCCGTCGATTTAGTGAGAGCGTGAGCTTCTCCTCTCATTTTCCCCAAGGTGATTACGAGCTCATCCATGTCTCCATTCGCTACGAGCACGACCTCTTCTCCCAAGCTCTTGTTCAGACTGGAAACAGTCACGGAGGTCTCAATTGCTCTAGGTGATCGATTACTAACAGAAAATCGCGCTAGCGCATTTCTTGCCACGCCGATCAACCATTCGCCTTGAGAAGGACGAACCGTACCCGCTACAGAGCCAGTAAGTACTGCGAGAATAGCGTGAGCTTCACCCGACTCGATCAACTCCTCAAGAGCGATCGCCGCAAGAATACTCGCCTCTCTACCATTGTTTACAAGGCTAAAGCTCGCATCGTCTTGAGCTAGTTCGTCACGGAACCATCCGGTATCCGCTTCAGCTAGATCAAAATAAATCCCCACCAAATCCCAGACTCGTTCTTTTGCTGTTTTGGCAGTCGCCACAATCCGTTTGACGGATTCGCCGCGCTCAATGATCGTCTGGGAGCTAGGGTTCAGGCCTGCCTCGGCATATCGGTCCGCAAATGTTGGTCTAGCCATAATCAGTTTTTTCGCCCTTGTTCTGCATAGGTCACAGCGTCGCCCAGCGCAGCCAGCATGTCCCGTTCGTGCGCACGGATAAACACGCGGCGGAACCGCTCATGGTCAGGTAAGCTCATGTCTTCGTCTTCAAGAAGGTTAAGCCGACCGGCGATTTCGGATTTCTTGCTGAAAGAAAGTCGATAGAAGCGTAGCCCTATATCTCGAAGGGTATCCATTGCAGCTCCCTCCTCAATGGGCATCGACGAAGAATCAGCATTACGAGCAGATGGAGGTCCTGCTACCAAATTTAGGTTGGGGATCGCACGCCACGGCTCGAGATCAATTGTATGAGCAAAAACTTCTGATTGTCCCCTGTCCCGCTTTGCCTGAAATCCACCTGGAGCTCTTTGCCAGACCCTCACGTGTGTACGTACAGATAAAGTGCGATTATCTGGCCCTCCCGTCACCGAGAGTTCAATAAGATTATAGCCCGGCTCCCATTCATGCTCATATCGATCGGGGTTCGCTGCACTAGCTGTCAAGCGCACATAATCCCGGTGGAGATCCACGCGATTGGTGTGAACGTGGCCGAATAATTGAAGAGGCGCGACATCGTTCAAATGGTCTTCGACAGCACGTGCCTCGGCCAACCAAGACAGATGGTGATGCGCTACGACTAGGTTAATTGTACCCGCTTCACGAGTTATCTGAAGCGTTGCTGGGTCAACAAACAGGGTCCTTTCCCGGTCTTTGCTGCTCGACACAAAAGAAGTATTCAGCCCCCAGAGGCGCAACGTTGAGCCGTCGTTAAGCTTGAGATCGCGCGTGACGCGAGTCCGCTCAGGCGGCAGAAGATCACAAAAGAACTGAAACGCAAACTGGTTATAGTTCGCGAGGCTCCTGTACAAAAGCACGCAGGCCTCAGGGTCTCTCAGCTGTTTGGCAATCTCTGCACCGGGGTTTGCTGAGCCTTTAATCCGATCATGCACCATTTGAACGAGGTTATGATCAGCAGATGCGC
Source organism: Pseudomonas sp. ME-P-057 (assembly GCF_030208975.1). NCBI lineage: Bacteria > Pseudomonadati > Pseudomonadota > Gammaproteobacteria > Pseudomonadales > Pseudomonadaceae > Pseudomonas > Pseudomonas sp. ME-P-057. The sequence continues at coordinate 278,667 of NZ_JARVSX010000001.1, read as the reverse complement.
GTACCACGTCATGGTTGCCAGGTACCACGAAGACCGCGGACATCTCGCAACCACATGCAGCACAGAGATCTCGAAGCCAGTTCGTCGCGAAAGCGTACTCATCAAGATGACCGGCGAACGCGACATCACCCGATACGATAATCGCACTGGGAGGACCTAAGCGCTCACATTGCTGGACAACGTCCTTGACCAGCTCGTGCCGTAGATGAAAGTTAGGATCTTGACTGGTATCAATTTCCTGCTTTCGAAAGTGAATATCTGACAGATGTAAAATAAGCAAAATGCCACTCCCTTGGTTTTATCCATCGTATGCGATGTGGAGGGAACGTGAAACAAGGCATGTGCGAGATTGGATTCTTTCAGGGCCATCGGTTGTGCCTGAATCGGCACCCGGAGAAAGCACTACGTTACCGCTGCCTGTGCGCATACTCAGAGCTTCGGCAGCAACCAGTCCCATTCTGCATGAATCTGACACGACCAAGGCCTGGGCTTGGCTGCGTCATGCCAACATCAGCACAACGAAGATCTACGATCGTCGAGACAACCGGCCAGAGGGCTCAGCGACCTACAAGATGAAGTATGAATAGAAGGGATTGAGACCTAAGCGACAGCTCAGCCTCGGGCATAGTCTAGGATGACGTGCAAAGAACCCCATGGATGTTTGCTTTCCTGATTGCTGACAGCGCATGTGTCGGCATGACAAAAGGCTTTTTCGCAATCCTCCAACGCTTGGCTTTCCATGCAGCTGGTGCACACTGCCCGACCGGAGACGATCATCCATCGGGCGTTCCATTTTTCAATGCTCCGTTCGATCTCCATGATCCTATTCCTTGGCCTGCATTTGTCAGATCCGACAGTACCTCCAGTGGAACCGGATTGATACGCTCGAAATGATACCCTTGTTTGCGGGTAGCTCAGGCGCATCTATCTAAAGAGTATCGCCTGCTGATGGCCATGGTCATCGGCAGCTTTCAGCCAGCAGCCCGACAATCGACTGATAATATTCAGGTGGTTAAGCTCGCGCCTTTTCCAGCGACAGGGACGAACGCATGACAGAGGTCTACCAAGGAAGCTGTCTTTGTGCAGCAATCCATTACGAGCTACTGACTACGCCAAACTCAGTGAGTCATTGTCACTGCGGTCAATGCCGCAAAGGTCACGGGGCGGCATTCGCATCGTATGGAAGCGTGCCCCGTAGCGCATTAAGGATACTCAACGGGGCCGGGTACATCACAAGGTATTCTTCTTCAGAATCGGTGCTTCGCGAGTTTTGCGCGCGGTGCGGCTCAACTTTGTTCTGGTCACGCTCCCAAGGCGCATTTAGCGATTGGGTTTCGATTGCACTGGGCACACTCGACACCTCATTCACGCCGCAGAAGCAAAAGCGTGTTCATGTCGACTCCAGGGTTTACTGGTATACGCCAGCTGGCTCATCGCCTCAGATGGAATGACCGCTATGGGTCGAAAGCACCCGGTAAGTTGGGACTAGAGGATGGTCAAGGGCGTCCGGGTTGCCGGCCATTAAGAGCTCACAGCCTGCTGCGATCTCCTATGCCGTTTCGTCGTGGTCCAGCGAAGTTACCAGCCGGATGAAAATAGGCATTTAACGTAACTCCCGCTATTCGTAACGCAGAAGCCGCTCTTTCAGCTGTGTCTGCTTAACGCTTGCTAGGATTGCGCCACGCAAATCCCCACCGGATCCGATAGGGCTCCCTTGTGCGCCCGTACTGGGCGAGGGGTTAGTAGTCCCCGCTGGTGGCCTGGCCTTCGGGACCTAGGGCGGGCTCGCCAGACTTCAGCGGCTTGGTATTGATCAAGCTTTCGCGCAACTACATACCTACGCACTCCCGACCATCATTCGGGTGAGGAGCATCCATGATTAACGTCGGACTTACCAGACGAATTCTGGGTGCCACATGATAGGCGCCGTCATCGTTATGCCGCAGGTAGACGCGTTCGCAGCTACGACACTGCCATACCGTGCTTTGGTTGTACGGGTAAAATCGAGGAGCAATCGGTGCGTTGCTTGACCAGTAGCTGGTGCCGGCTGGGTGAAACTCTTTGATAATGGACTCTTCCGGCACATAACGAGCCAGCGTTCCTATTTGTGCGAAGTCTTGCTCGTGGAAACCGACGGGCCAGTCGGCCCAGCCTTCCAGATCGCGACGCTGGCAGTGACAGTTTTGCGCTGTCGACAGTGCGCGCTGAGCCAGGTTTTTGAGAGTTTCGACGTCAATGAATACGTCCATGCCAAAAGCTCCTTTTCTGAAGAAATCCCATGTGTCGTGCGGTCCGATTGCGCGGGATCAAGCTGCTGCGATTCACCACATAACCTGTTGCTCGCGGGCAACTATAGGCAAGCCTCCGGCAACTGAAAATAGAAACAATCCTGAAGTCCGAGCCGGCGGTTGCCTGGGCAATCCGCTGCGCTTATTCACGTGGGCAGACGACAGGATGGCTGAATACCCTGTATGCCAATCTGGCGGGCAATCTGTGTCTAAATCCTTTCCTGAAAACCAGCCAGACTCATCCACTCAATCTGTGTGCCCTACGGCACTCTAGCGGATCATCACGGAGCAGGCATGTCACGGGAAGAGCGATTTCTTAAGGCGTTGGCCCAATTGGGTTGTTCGTTTGAAGCGGGTTTGAAGCGGGGCGGTGACTACGCTGCTACCGTTTGTGATGGCAACCGCATCTACGTCAGTGGGCAGATACCCAGAGTGGGGGATGAAATTGTTCATCCTGGCGCTGTGGGCAGCGATATCAGCCTGGGGCAAGCGCAGGATGCAGCCAAAATCTGCGCGCTTCGTGGTCTCGCGTTAATCAGGGAGCGTGTCGGATCCCTTGATGAAATCAAGGCGGTACTGCGCATAACCGTTTTCGTGCAGTCAGCCGACTCCTTTACTCAGCAAAGCGAAGTAGCCAATGGCGCCTCTTTTATCCTTCGAAGCGTGTTGGGTGAGGCAGGTGTTCATACCCGTACCTCGGTCGGTGTCTATCAGCTCCCCAAAAATGCTTCCGTGGAAGTAGACATGATTGCAGTATTAAACCCATCGTCGTAGCGTTGGGCATCTGCCAGCCTGCGTTGTTCTTCGAGCGGCCTAGCCAAGGCTCTGCCCCTTTTGAACCATTTAGACGCCGAATCGCGCGCCGCCATGCGGGCTATCGTGAGCCGTGCTTGGACCGGTCAACCATGCGAGCTGAGGTTTCGAACCGCCAATAACAACAAGGATGCTCAGCATGAACCCACGAAAAATCCTGGTCACAGGTGCTGCGGGGCTTATTGGCACTGCCTTTTGGTCGGCGCAAATCGACAAGCTGGATTTGCGCCTGGCTGATATCGACGTGCAGACACTCCCGGAATCAGCACAGCGCTTTTCTCTGGATATCAGGGATCTTCCGAGCTGCCTTGAAGCGTGCAAAGGCATCGATACCGTTATCCACTTGGCAGCAGACGCAAGCCCCGACGCCGACTTCATGACTTCGCTTTTGCCAGTTAACATTGTGGGCACCTACAACATGCTGCTCGCTGCGAAAACTCAAGGCTGCAAGAGGTTCGTTTTTGCCAGCAGCGCGCAAGCCATTGAGGGTTACCCACAAGACCTGCAGGTACACGAAAATATGGCACCTCGGCCGGGTAACTTTTACGGCGCGAGCAAAGCCTTTGGGGAAGCTCTTGCATCGATGTATGCAAACGACGGCCAAATGACAACCATCGCGGTCCGCATTGCCAATGTGGCCGATTTTCGGCCTGGAGAGACCCATAGCCACAGAGACGTTGCTGCATTCATCAGCGTGAGGGATGTCGTGGCTTTACTTAGGGATTGTGTGGATACCGACCTGAGTGGTTTTCATGTGGTACACGGTGTGTCTGACAACAGATACAAGCGACTTTCCATTGATAAGACCCGTGCAACCGTCGATTACGCTCCAACGGATGATGGGTTTGAAATTCTAGAGGGGCGTGCTGCCCAATCTGAGTAAGAGACGAGCTCTAGCAGACGTAGTAAAGAGAGCATGTGGCATTTTAAATTAGCGATGGCACGCTCGTAGGATGTTGAGATAATACAGGTCAGCCATCCGGCTGCATGCTCTCTCCTTACAGGTACGCCCATGGCGCTTGATTATCACCGCCGGACTACAGATGGTCCCTGGAACGCTCGTTACAGCCAGGATCTGATCGAGCACCTTCCCGTTGGCGTTTATATCTGTAATCAGGAAGCGGTAGTCGTCGCCTATAACCTCAAAGCGGCGGAAATCTGGGGAGAAACCCCCGTCAGGGGTGATCCAGAAGTGAAGTTCTGCGGTGCACATAGGCTCTACACCGGCGAAGGCGTCTACCTTCCCCATGATCAGACACCGATGGTCCAGGTGCTGGCCACCGGCGTGCCCGCCTTGAACGTCGACGTGATCGTCGAGCGGCGTGACGGCAGCCGTCGCAAAGTTGTAGCAAAACGTCACACCGCTTTTCGATGAGCAGGGGACGCAGATCGGCATCGTTAACTGCGTACAGGACGTTACCGCTCAACGACAGCGTGAAGAGGAGCGGATCCAGATGATGAACGATCGGTTTCAGGCTCAGAAGATGGAAATCGTGGGCCAGCTCACCACAGGCATCGCGCATGACTTTAACAACATGCTGACGGCCGTAACGGGCTCGGCAAGTCTTGCTGAGCATTACCTTACAAACGATAAGCCCGATCATGCGAAGAAGCACCTGGCCAATGCACTGCGCGCTTCCCAGACCGCAGGTGCGATGACAGCCCGGCTTATGGCTTTTTCCAGACGACACAAGCTGGGCTCAGAAGTGATCAATGTGAATCCGTTGATCACTTCGCTCATTGAGCTTGGTCGTGGAAGCTTGGGGTCAAAGGTCACGTATGAAACTGATTTGGCGTCCAACCTATGGCTGACGAAGGTCGACCCACATCAACTGGAAAGCGCCGTGTTCAATCTGATGGTCAACGCCCGAGACGCGATGCCAACAGGCGGTACCATTTCGATTCGCACCTGCAATGTTGACGTAAATGAACAGCTGGCTGCCAAGGGCTCCCTACTAGTAGCCGGTCACTCGTGCGTGCGCGTCCAGGTGTCTGATACAGGAACAGGCATGCCTGCCGACCTAATGGAGCGAATCTTCGAGCCGTTCTTAACGACAAAAGTAGAAGGCAAAGGCACAGGCCTGGGGTTGGCCATGGCCTATGGATATGTGATCCAGGCGGGTGGCTGCCTTACTGTCGAAAGTGAGGAAGGGCACGGGACAACATTTTCATTGTTTCTGCCGAAATACATCCCTACTGAGGATGGCCATCCGAGCTGATCCAGACTAACCCGTACTTTAGATCTGGCACTCAAAAAGCCCGGCGTGGCGCAGGATGGTCAAGCGACATTTCCATTGATGATGACCACCGCTGCTAATCGTTAATCGGCCGTCTGCGTTCAAGCTTGGGCCCACTGCACCTGAATGATGCCATGGCGTTCGGCAAGCGGCCTGCTCACCACCGGCACTTTGTCCCGACGGTACTTGGGAATCTGTGCAACCCCAGAATCCATAGCAGCCCAGTGCCAAGCCTCAGCATTACTCATTGTTTGCGCGCTGACGTAAAAGCTCTTTGGGGCACCATTGTGCACATAGTCGATTCGGTAATGAGCAGAATTTGGCATGAGGGTGTTCCTTTCCCGGAATGTGACCTAGTTCGCTTATTCCGAAAATTTGCGGTGATGTTAGTTCCAGATATTTGCGGTCAGCAGACTGTTGAACGGCGGCCTAGTGCTTGGCTAAATCCGATACGATGGCTGTCCCAACTTGATGCGCAGCGACCAGATGTATGGGTGGCCAAGCAGGCTCCCTCCTCCTTGTATGGTGGAGCGAGCAAGGGCAACGCAGCTGTTAGAAGCAGTCAAACGTAGACAGTGGCTAGTAGGGGTGTGTAAGTCCGATGCTCATCGCCCGGCTTCAAGCTTTGACACCGGGCTCTGCAAACGCGTCATGAGCCAGCCAGTCTTTGAGCCGGGCCGCCGTCACGTACTCGAACATCAGTTTCAGCGCCTCGGCCTGAGACGGCCGCACACATCGGGCGGCTCCCAAGCCTAGGAAAAAGCCCTGCTGAATGTCCCGCTCGCGCTGGAGCTGGGCCGGGTTATGCGCGGTGGCCAGCGAGACGAGTAGCTTGTCGATGACGGGGGCCAGATCATCTGGCAGCTCATTTAGGAAAAGTGCCGTCTTCATGCGTCTCTTTCTTCTCCAAATGGATGACCTGCGCGGCGGCCGCCGCTGGCACGAAAGCACCGTGACCGCTCGTTACGAACATCATAAATCAGTTGCGTGGCTTGCTCATCTGTCAGGGCACATTCACTGCGTGCTTGCTCGATACGTTGAAGCAAATCATCACATTCATCTTCCAGCCTGGCCCGGTTAGATCGGTGCAGCTCTCTAATCGAGTGCCTCAAAGATTCAAGCATGTCGCGTACCTATCTCTAGCATTGCGAACGGCCTTTCACTTCTCCAGCGGCATGCCGTCTTTGTCCACCGACGGCAGCCAACTGTCGGCCGCCTGATTCACAGAGGTCACCAAAGTATCGAGCTGCGCAGAATCAATGATGCCCAAGGCATGTACTTGGCGGATGTAGTCAATCGTGGTGGCAGCGTTATGCTCGGCAAATGAGGCGCTCAGGGCGTGGCGGATGGACTCAACGAGATCACCCACTCGCTCGGCGATGCGTTCGGGTGTCATGGGCATGGCGGAAGACTTCCTTTGAATGTACAGATGGGCGACCGCTAACGCGGTTGTTGACCATAGGGTGTCGGTGGCAACTCCCAACCGCGGAGTTCGGCGTCAGCCTCGGCCATCAGCATTTTTTGCTGTGCGGCGCTGATCAGCCCGCAGTCGAGAAGCGCATGACTATAGCCGCGAATGGCCGCGTGCATCTTTTCGCAACTGTCATAGGTAGGGGATGCGCGTAATTCCGCGATGTCCTGGCGGGCGTGTTCCATGGCTTTTTTGGGCGTCATACCAAAGTCCTATCTGGTCTACAACAAATGTCGAGCTGTGCTTGACGATAATACGGCAATAAAAGGGATGGCAGAATGCCACTCGTCAAGGGGCGTAGCCCGGGGCAGATCGCTAACATTCGAGCAATGATTGGCTAGCATATGGAAATGGCCGCCCAACTGGGGCGGTCTGGCAAGTTTGATCAAGCCCGTATTCATTTGATAAGGGGGAATTTATTAGAGCCCGCCGTAACCTCTGCTACCCGATGAGTGGCGGATTTATCTGGCTACTCATGTTGGACGCTCTCTAATTCGCAACGAACCCACAGGTCCAGCAGCGCGCGCTTCATTTTTTGTTTCATTACCGTTCGAATGGAATTAGACGGTAAGCCCTCGGTCGGATAGTGGCGCAAAGCCATTAACATCGAGCTACCATGCCCGCCGATCACATCCAGACGACTCATTTATGACCTCAAAAACAGGTTCCTTCGCCAAACGAATGTATCTGCCTAGAGCGTTGGGCTCTGGTATTGGATTCTGGGCCATTGCCGCGGTGCTATACGCATTGCCTACCCCAGCATGGATTTGGCCACTTTTGGTATTCCACAGTTTTATCTGGCCTCATCTAGCATTCTTGCTGGCTCGAAGAGTGGCGATTCCCTACGTCGTTGAACGGCGCAATCTGATTGTCGAATCCGCTTTTGGGGGCTTATGGGTTGCCTCCATGCATTTCAACCTGTTGCCGACAACGCTGTTGATTTCGATGCTGTGCCTGAACAGCATTGCGGTAGGCGGTCCCCGGCTACTGCAGCTGTGTCTCGCTTCGCTCGCAACTGCAGTGCTGGTTTTCACCGGCGTCTTGCATCCGGGATTTGCGCCAGAAACCACCCCTTTACAGGTTTATGCCTGTATCCCAATGCTTGCTGTATACCCGCTCGCAGTCGGAGGCGCTGCCTATCACCTGGGTGCAAAGCTTGCTGCGCATAAGCGCGCATTTCGCGATTACAGCCGCATGGACATGCTGACAGGTCTGCTGAATCAGAGCGCCTGGCGGAGCGTACTCGACGAAGAATATGCTCTGGCCAAGCCAGGCATTGCCCGCTCTGCGGTGGCACTCATCGATCTCGATCATTTCAAGGCGATCAATGATGGGTATGGCCACCTGACAGGTGACGGCGTTATCAAGCTTTTCAGTGAAGTGCTGAGCAGGGTAAAAGGTCCAAGCGACACAGCTGGACGTATTGGTGGAGACGAGTTTGGACTGATATTGCGCGAAGCTAGCGTTGAACGAATCCAGGCGACGCTCACCAGGTTGCAACAACAGCTGCAGCAGACGTTCAACGAGCGGCCCGACCTGCCAGCGGTGTCGCTCAGCATTGGGTTTGCAGAGCTCAGTGTCCACGATGACACCGTTGAAGATTGGTTAAGGGCTGCGGATCTGGCGCTTTATGAGGCTAAAGGCCAAGGCAGAAATCAGATTGCCGCGGCGTACTCCTAAGGTCGAGGCTCCATTGCTGCTTGAGATTTGTAGCCCTTCTGAGGATTCAACGCAGCTCCCTTACCGGCAAACGCGTCATTCCTCGGTCGGCAGCTCGTTCTGGCTTACCTTCGGCTGCGGCGACGCTATTCACCCCTTGCCCATCGATAGATGGGTCGGTGAAGCGGGAACAGCTTGCGCTGCGCCTCCAATTCTCTCCCGGCAACCAGGCAATGTACTCTTAGCTGCTCCATGGTTAGAGCGTGTTTCTCGGCAACGAGGTGGGCCATGTAGACTCCACCACCGACACACACCTCGGTAAAAAGCTGGTGACGGTCTACCACTCCGCTCTTGGAGCCCGCGCAGACCTGGCTAGCAGCATCAAAAGGCGGGTTATAACCGAAATGGTTAGCCAGTATCTGGCACAGGTCGTGATGGATACGAGGGCTATGAACCGCAAGCCCGTGTGGGCCTGCACCTATCCCTGATTTAGGCAGCAGTAGCTTGCGACCCGCAGCGAGCTTGTAGAGCTTGCGAAGGGCCTTCAGCAAAGCATCACGCTCCGTCTCCTGGTCTGAAAAAGGGATATGAGCATCATCAACGATAGCCTTGCGCACGGGAATGCCACACGCATTTGGCTCCGCCAAAACACAGTTGGTACCGCTGCAAACTTGACCGTCCAACGTCAGCTCAAGCGCATAAATCTGATCGCGATTGGCACGGAGTACGTCGACGTCGAGCGTGTCGTACTCTTCGATCTGGAACCGGCTCATGAGCATTCCTTTGCTGTGATTAGTAGTCCGCGCTTGGACGCAATCGGAACCGTTTATACCAAGCATCTAGACGCCGGTGGTTCTCCCCAAATGGAAGGTTAAATCTTTCGCGCGCCGTCTGAAATATCGGGAAGGCGGTGAAGTCGGCGATCGTCGGGTTCGCACCCGCCAGAAACTCACTTTCGCCGATCTCGGTCTCCAGGACATCGAGAAGTTCGGACACGTAGCCATAGAGACGGTCTGCCGTTTCCTTCGCTGGAGCTGATTCTTTCGCCGGAAATGCGCCGGTCTGGTTCCAGAGCCATAACTGACCCCGCGCGACCAGATCGCTGCCAAGCCTTTCCAGTGAACGCACGCGCGCCCGGCTGACTGGGTCGGTGCCGATCATCGGTCTTTCGGGATGGCATTCTTCCATGTACTCGATGATTGCAGCCGAATCGGTGATCGCCACCCCGGTATCGGTCACCAAGGCCGGGGCCCTACCCGAGGGATTGATGTCCAGGTACTGAGCCGAGCGATGTTCGCCGTTGGCGTAATCAAGTTCATAGCGTGGAACGTCTAGCCCTTTCTCGGCAAGGTAGATCATCACTCGCCGCGGGTTTGTCCCCTTCTGGAATTGATACAGCAACATGGTCCCTGCCCTCCTTTGTTCTCAGTGCTAGTGCGCGACCCAAACCTACTCAATGAGGGCCTGGATGCGAGCTAATACATCGTCCATCACGACCTCAGGAACTGCCTCCACGCGTTTGGCGGATCGGCCCTCAAGGTCAACCGTACTGACTTGGTGGCACAGCACGATCCCTTGCGTCTCGATTCCACAGCCGCTCAATGGCACCGCAAAACCGGCGTAGCGGCTAACATCGCTGCCTTGGGCGATGGGTGCTACCAAGACCAGTCCTGCAACGTTGAAGGCCGCCGGCGAGACAATCAGCGCTAGGTAAGTATCGCCTTTCCGCTCAAGGCCGGCAGGGGTCCTCAAGTGCCAACGCACGATGTCCCCCCGGTTGAACTTGGCCCGTCTCACGCCTCGCCTCCGACTGCCGGCATCGCATTCCACGCGGCCAGCTCGACCGGCCCCGGGACGGTTAAGTCACACTGTGCCATCAGTTCGCTCAGCTTATAGCGAGGCTTGGCTCTGGCAGGCTTCAGGGTTATCGCTTGTTCGTCTGGATCGACGTTGAGCAACAGCACATCGCCGCTGACCAGACTCATTTGTTTGAGTACAGTGGAGGGCAGGCGGATGGCGGCGCTGTTGCCCCATTGCTGGATTTTGACCTCCATAAACACCTCCGTGATGTTTATACAAAGTATCTACAGAAACCCGCTATAACAAGCGTTATCACCAATAATTGGCCTGCCATGTTATGAAAGAAATTTTTGCAGATTTAGGAATAGATGCAAAATGAGGTCATAATTCGCCGTAGAAAATGAGCACTGTTTGCTGCGGTTATGATGCATAGCCTCATGGGGGAACCTTTCCACCGTGCGGTAGCGGCATCTATAGAACTCATGGCGTGTGTAAAACGCGGCGGTGTACTGTCAGCGCACATCGCCAACGGTTGTTATCCGCGTAATTGCTCGACCAGAGCTTACGGGTCGTCACTAAGTGTCATGGAGGCTTCAGCCGGGCCTCTGGCGAGCGAAGTAGGCAACGCAGCCAACCCTTTCAGGCCGACAACGCATTCATTGGCCGGAGCCGACACTGGTGACCTCATGGGCAACGATCAAATGTTACTGAGCATCGACTGCTGTTTGCACATCGTACCAACCACTCCTGTACCACGCGTCATCATTGAGTGCGCGTCTGGATGGGTCAGTGAGACCTGTTTACCCGGCGAGTTGTGAGCCGTATTTCAACTGCCTGAAGCTCTTACATTTGCACTTTCAGCTTGGCGAATTTTTCCTCCAGCCACACGGTCTTAGCTTCACAGGACGTGGGCTCTTGCCGACCCGCAATATCAAGTGCCGTCAGATAACGGTTGATGCTCGATTCGATTTCCTCCATACGCTGCTTCAAATTTGCGCTGGTGAAATGACTGTCGCGGTTGTTCACGGCTTAGAATTTGCCGCCATCAATGGCGACCAGATTTTCACTGAACAATCCCAACTGCTGACACAGGACCACGAACTGGCGACAGACGCTCCGGATAGCCTTGACGTTGTTTTTCGGAAGCTGGCGATGATCTTAAAAACCGGCGTCAAAAGGACACGTGAATCCATCATCTCAACATTGCGTAGAGCTTCTCGCTCTAGCCGACGGCTGGATTGGATGCGATTGAGACAGGCCTTTGTTGTAGATCTTCAGCAAGACTTCAGGGTGATAAGCAGGTCGGCCCGTATCAGCTGGAATAGCGACATCAAAACCAAGTTGAGTAAGTCGAGTTCGTCGACAAACTTATGTGCTGAGCGTCATGATGGAGGAACGAGCTTGATCAATCATCGCCAGCGCTCGATCCATCACCACAGCCACCTGCAGCCGGCAATTGCGTGAACGGTTTAATCAAATCAGTGCGCGATGGTGCTTATGTTAGTACACCGCGCGTAGTAGGACTCGCTTTGTCATGGGATTCCTCCCAGCGCTTTAGAGCCCTCCTCGCGGCATCCCGCTTAAGACCGGTGATATCAGCGAGATCTTGCCAGCAAATGCCCCTATTTGATTTAATTAGATAGGAGATTGCAGCGAGCATTTCCTTTTCGGATGGGACAATGGGTCCGTGGTTAAAAAATGCATCAGTAACAGATGACAGCCAGAACGGCACATATGCATCAGCATCAGTTAACCTTGATCGCGTCAGCTTAGCTGTGTTGATGATGCAGATAAACCTGTCAGGCCATTCTTCCAACATCCAGACAACTGCAAGCATGCAATTCAATCGGACTTCGATCGGCTGATATTCAAAGTCCCTTCGAGGGACAGGTACAATTTCCAATCGAATGGTGTCTTGTAAGACTTTTCTCAGCTGGCGACCATTACGCCCAATTATCAACGCAACCAATATTCTGATACCCCTAAAAAGAAGTAGCTCGTTACCAGCTGTTAGTTTAAGAAAGTTAGAGCCTCCACCATCGAGGACACTAATAAGTTTAGCATACTCAGATACAATCGAAGGGTTCGTGTCAAGTACAGTAGCGTTGGCATCGCCTATACTTGCTAGACAAATACTACAAATTCGACCTGGATGATTGATTAATCGTCTAGAGCGCCCAATACCGTGGCGATGAAACATGATGGGAGATTTGCAAGCAGCACAGCAATCCAAAAGAAGACACCGGTGATCGGGGCAAATCACGCACAACGCAGTGCGCCAAGCTTTACGGTAATATGGTGCATCGTCCTCATACAGACATCTCGGACAATACTGCATACTAAGTCGCAGACGGCTACGATGGTAGATTCCTACCGGCACAACCCACGGTACGTCGCCATTGTAAGGAAGTTCCTCGAAGAGTTTACTCTCGTAATAGCTTAGTGACAGGTTTTTGAGGCGTAAAACAGGCAGGCTGGTAACATCGGAAAGGGTCTCGAGAAGATCTAGCGAAGGGTGACGGTCGATATCCCGCGTCCAAATTTCCCCGCGATAGCCAAGTAAAGATCTATAAAACGTATGTATGGGCAATCGATTACACAACGCCAGACGGACGAGCCATGATGAAAGTATTTCGTCCGATTTTGGTTGCGTATGGATCGGGAGAATCATATTCCCGCCAGCTCTTCTTTTCGAGCGTTAGGAGCCACATAGCCACATGACTCTAGTCCCTTCAAAGTAACTTCTTCGTCGCCGCTCTTTATTGCATAGGCTGCGGCTAAGTTCAGCAACCTGGATAGCTCACCTATAGCGCCCTCCGACATTGCATAGAGCTTCAACGCAATCTGCTTGTCGTTCAAACGCGATTCTTTTTTTAACGGTAAGATGCGTTGATAGGAAGCGAGCAGTTGCCGAAACTCTTTATTGAATTTCCAATGTGGTAGGACCACAGGCTGAAAACGATTTTCTATTTGATCATCTGTACGAACTATTCTAGGCAGTCGCGCATCACCACAACCAACAAGAGACAACTGAAGAATATTCCCTAAATATTTCAGACCGTTGAGCACTTGGTTCATCTTGATAGCACCGACGGCGGAAAGATTATGCAGCTCATCTATGATAAGCACTTTCGTTTGGATTTGTTTTAATAGATTAGCTACGCGGTCTCTTTTCTGCTCGATCGAGCCAGTTATGGTTGATCCGTAAAGGGTCTTAAATATTTCGTTATAGATACCGGCTTCAGTGGGCGTTCCTGGACACTCGATATATAAGACTGGTAAACATATGTAATCTCCACCGATATTTTCGTCAGCGGGATGACGCCGCACAAATTCCTTGGCCACGGTTGTCTTACCATTATTTGTTCGCCCTAACAACAGTAAGTTTGGCATTCTGTCTACTCTTGGATGAGCCAACAGTTCTTCCAGCCGTTCAAGAGCTATATTGGCATGTGGGTATCCGAGCCATCGATGAAGTTTCATCCACTCAATTCTATCCTCGTCCGATAGGCCCATCTTCTCGAGAGTTTTTGGGTGTAAGTGTGAGTAGGTCATAGTAACTCCTATCGCAGATCTATGTCATCGAATGGCTCAAATATCATATCTTCTGTCTCGGCGACTTCCGTCTCGATCTCGAGCGTGGCAACCGTAGATTCCTGCTGATGCACCCCTGCCCATCCAAGACGCCTCTCGGCTGTCCTTAATTGCCGTTTTACCGCTGCGCGGCGGGATTTAAATTGATTAGTTTTCGCAATGGCTTCTTGGCGTATGCATTCCATTTCTTCATGGCCTTTATAGATGGCGTCCTCATTGATTACATGATCCGGGTGAGATCTAATTCTTTTACTGACCGCCCTATACTCCCACAAGCTTATCGGTGGTCGGCTACCGTTGGCACATGGTATCTTGTGGTAGACTTTAGCCTCGGCATCATAAAAATAGATGTAACTAAGATCGCGTGGATCGTACGAGCAATGATATTGTGCAGATCGATTGGAACCTGCTTGCTTTTCACCTATGTATGACTTTAGCACAGGGGCATAATAGGAAATATAGTGCAATTCTATTCCCGACTGCTGCACCGTTCTGACGCGATACGGCATAAAATCTAGCCTAAATTTTTCTTCGTCTTTTATTACGGCTGGAAAACCTCTCGGCAACTCAGTATCGGTACCGCGAACATACCGCTCGAACCGCTTGAGGGGCGCCATTTCACTAATTCCTTTGTGGGCCTTATTGTGATACTTACAGCACAAGAAAATTGCGAACCATCGGTCAAACTCTTCCAGGGTCATGCATGCCTTGCCTTCAGAGTCATAATCCATTTTCTTCGCGACGCTTGAAAAGGTGGTACCTTCGAGCGTATGCACCTCGTCCATGTAAGTTCGAAAGCTTCTCTCAATGTGCGGGCCATAGTTCGGCTGCCCCTTGGGGCGCCATTCGAGAATAATTCCATGCTCTTCACACGCACGCTTAATTGAGTTACCCCGAAACTCCTTAGCATTGTCTAAGTGGATTTTTTCCATTTTCCCGTGGATTGGCCACTCCGCATCGATGTTTTTTTTGCTCAGCCACATATCCTTTCGTTGCACAGCGTGAGATATGCAAAGGCAGGCGGATAAAGTGCTAGGATGATCAAGCGATAAATAGTATCCAGAGACCATTTTTGTTGCTACATCCAACGCCAACGTTAAATACGGCCGCCCTATAGGAAGCCGATGCTCACTGTCTACCAATATTATGTCTACGGGAGTATGATCGATTTGAACAACTGCGTTTGGAGAATCTGCTCCCGGAAAGTTTCCGCGCTGAGGTGCATGAATTTCAACAGCCTTCTTTTTCCCGAGCCTCTTACGAGTTTTTATCTCTTCAGGAATATCCGCAACCCTCTTCGACACAGTATTTTTATGCGGCGTGGTTAAATTATGCTTAATGCAATGCTCTTTAATTCTTTCGTACAGTTTTTGAACACTTGGTCTATTAGCCGTAAGGTAGTATGCTTCTATGAAGCTCTGAATTACACTCTCAGTCTCCTCCCCTAAATGCCGGCGGCCCTTGTCGATACGGACGGTCCTGGCCAACCCCGTAATTATCTGCGTTTTATTGTAGCGCTCTAGCCAGCGATAGACTGTTCTACTTGTTTTCCCTATTGCTTTGGCAACATTTTTAACGTCATCCTCCGTTCGGGCGCGGTTTGCAAGAAGTGGTTTTAGCATGTTGAATTTTTGAACTAACAATGCCCACTCATAATTGTTAATAGCCGCTAACGGCGTTGCTAAGGGATCAGCACAAGGCGGTGTCAGCGCTAGGTCAGTCAAAGGGACCACTTCAGATTTGGCCTCCCTTGACGGGGCGACAAGCGCGCTTTCCATATCGATAATTTCTAAGAGCACTAGCTTCCTATGCCCAAAGTAGACAGAATCACCAATGTTCAAATTTCTCATGGGTGATTGCTTCCCGCCCAGAGCAAACTTTTAAGGCTCAAAGTTTGATTCAAATCACAATGTATCACTCTATTCGCGATTAAATTCCACAGCGGAGGAATAAACAGCGTGCGATCACCTTCTTCTATCTGATCCAGAAGTGCTTCCACTGTGATCGCTTCATCATCAACCTTGCTCATCAACGCTTTGACCATCGCGGTATCGGCATCTAGATCCTTAAAAGGCCAAAGAAATTTAGCGTTTGTGAGAAAGGGAGTTCTGATCTCAACCTCTGTGAACACTCGAAACTCCCATCCAACACCTTCGCAATAGCTTTTAGCCGCGCGAAATGCAGGCATAAGCTCGCGCCACTTCTCCCTAAAGTTCTCTCGAAATTTCACCTCATAAAGGAGTGGTTTCCTAGCTAGTGACGCTTTGAAATGGATCAGCCCATCTGGAGTGTACGATCTCACCTTTTTGCCTTGACCAGGATATTGAATCTTTACTGGCTGGGCGAGGAACGACTCGAAAGCGCCTTCAAATCGGATGATCTCCATCAAGTCCCGCTCCAAGGTTGATTCGTACGGTCCAAGCCCCGGGACGATGCCGGATACGCTTCGGGTGGTCATTCCAATTTGGCGCGCAGAAGCTGATGGTTTCGGAGCTGGCTTTGCGGTCATTGACATTTACCTCTGTTCAATTATCAATATATTGACATTTATTGATGGATTTTACAGTGGCAGTCGTCCACAACCCGGTGAGATCACCCTCGCACACCACGGCGTGCTGTTTCTGGATGAGCTGCCGGAGTTTGATCGGCGCGTGCTGGAGGTGCTGAGAGAGCCGCTTGAGTCAGGCCACATCGTGATTTCCCGGGCGAGAGATCGAGTGCGCTTCCCGGCGCGTTTCCAACTTGTCGCCGCAATGAACCCTTGCCCATGCGGGTACCACGGCGAGCCGACCGGGCGCTGCCGTTGCTCGACCGATCAGATTCAGCGTTACCGCAATAAGCTGTCCGGCCCACTGCTCGACCGGATCGACCTGCACCTGACCGTCGCCCGCGAAACCACGTCGCTGGCAGGCGCGCAAAACACCGAGGGTGAAAGCGCCCGCGCAGCTGAAGCAGTGTCTGAAGCCCGACAGCGCCAGGAACGGCGGCAGGGTTGCGCCAACGCATTTCTCGACCTGCCCGCGCTGCGCCAACACTGCGCGCTGCTGCCGGAAGACGAAGCCTGGCTCGAGATTGCCTGTGAGCGCCTCAACCTTTCCCTGCGCGCCGCACACCGTCTGCTGAAGGTTGCGCGAACGCTGGCAGATCTGGAGAAGGTGGACGCAATCGCCCGCTGCCACATTGCAGAGGCGCTGCAGTATCGGCCGTCGTCTAATTGAAGATCGTTGTTGTACGTATCTCACCTGAGATACATAGTGCTCTTTT
This sequence comes from Pseudomonas sp. ME-P-057, assembly GCF_030208975.1. Taxonomy (NCBI): domain Bacteria; kingdom Pseudomonadati; phylum Pseudomonadota; class Gammaproteobacteria; order Pseudomonadales; family Pseudomonadaceae; genus Pseudomonas; species Pseudomonas sp. ME-P-057. Next base: position 261,541 of record NZ_JARVSX010000001.1, on the reverse strand, counting down.
TCAGGAGTAGCCCCCATGACAACCCAGACTTCAATGCTGCATGTCAGGATCGATCAGGCGCTTAAAACCGAGGCGTCGGAAACTTTGGCCAACTTCGGCCTGACAATCTCCGATGCCGTACGTATTTTACTCACGCGGGTCGTCCGAGAAGGCGGCCTGCCCGCAGGCCTTGGCGCGCACCCGGATGCTTACGATCAATGGTTTAAAGCCAAGGTGCGTGAAGCCATGGATGACTCGGGGCCGACGCACTCGCACGAGGACGTCATGGCTGCCGCCGCAGAACTACTTGAAAGGAAGCGCGGTGCTGAGACTTGAATGGACCAAGTATGCCAAAGCAGATTTGCTGGCGATTCTTGAATACATCGCGAACCATGCGCGAGCGCACGTTGCTCCCGCGACTGTCAGCTCGCTGACATCACCGAAACCTATCCACTTCCTTCTGCAAGTCAGCCGCCAGAGAGTTGAGCTCTTGCGCGGTGATCGCCAGGTTGGACACGACTTCGCGCTGTTCGCTGTTGGCCAGCGCGATGCTTTGCAGGTTGGCGCTGAGCAGGGTCGCGGTGTTGCTTTGCTCCTGAGTCGCCGTGGTGATGGAGGTGAACTGTTCGCCGGCAGAGCGGCTTTGTTCGTCGATCGTCGCCAGCGCCGCCGCGACCTTGGCGTTGCGCGACAAGCCTTCCTGCATCAAAGCATTGCCTTGCTGCATGGTGTTGATGGCGTTGCTGGTCTCTTGCTGAATGCTGCTGATCATGCCAGAGATTTCGTCAGTGGCCTGACGGGTACGCGAGGCAAGGCTGCGGACCTCATCCGCCACCACAGCAAAGCCACGACCCTGCTCACCGGCACGAGCTGCCTCAATGGCAGCGTTCAAGGCCAGCAGGTTGGTTTGCTCGGCAATCGAGGTGATCACGCTGACGATGCCACCAATCTCTTGAGAGCGTTGACCCAGAGTATCGATCACCGTCGCGGTACTGCTCAGTGAGCCGGCAATCTGCTCCAGCGAGGCCGATGCCTCTTCCATCGAGGCGCGGCCGATGCGTGTCTGCTGGGCGTTGCCCTGGGCCATGCGCTCGGTGCTGCCCATGTTGTCGGCGATTGTCAGAGCCGTGGCACTGAACTCTTCCACCGCACCGGCCATGCTGGTGATCTCGCCGGACTGCTGTTCCATCCCCTCGTAAGCGCCGCCGGACAATCCGGACAAGGCGTTGGCGCGGCCGCTGACTTCCTGCGCGGCAGTGCGAATATGGGAAACCATGGTTTCCAGGGCCTGCCCCATCTTGTTGAAGCTGCTTGCCAACTGGCCGATTTCGTCGCGACTGGTGATGTTCAGCCGCACACTCAAATTCCCTGCACCCAAGGCTTCTGCCTGATCAACCAGCGCAGAGAGCGGTCGCAGCTTGCTACGCAGCAGCCAGATGGCCGCACCTACTGCAATCAGCATTGCCAACAGGCTGCCAATCGCCAATTGGGTACCGACGCTCCATGTCACGGCGCTGATCTCGGCCCTTGGCATGGTTGCGAGAACCACCCACGGACCACCCGCGAATTTCTCACCCACCGTATAAAAATCTTCACCGGCGTCCTGCCAGAAATGCCCCACGCCGGGCGATTTGACGAACGTGGCCAGCGTAGCGCTCGCCTGATCGAGGTCTTTGACGCCCGCAGGCGCCACCAGCCATTTGTTCTGCTCATCCAGCAGCGCCAGCGAGCCGGTGGAACCGATTCGGAAATTCTTGAGATTATCGAACTGGGCTTTCTGCGCGTCGGTGTAATCGAAGCCCACAAACAGCACAGCGATGACCTTGCCGCCGGCGTCACGCACCGGGGTGTACTGGGTCATGTACAAGCGATCGAACAATAGGGCGCGGCCGACATATTCCTGGCCCGCAAGCAGCTTCTCGTAGGCCGGATGTTTGTGATCCAGCACGGTGCCGATGGCACGTGACCCGTCCTGCTTGCTCAAAGAAGTGCTGATACGCACGAAGTCTTCGCCGCTGCGTACGAACACAGTCGCTACACCGGCAGTCATTTTTTTGAAGTCATCGACCTCTGTGAAGTCATTGTTCAGCGCGGTGCCGTTAAGCAGCAGCGCCGGCGTTTGCGCGCCCGCAACTGCGATCTGCTGATCGGTCTGAATGCTCAGACCTTCAGAGAAGCGCTTCTCGAATAGACCGCTCAAGCGCTGGGTGCTGTCGCGCAAGGTGCTGTGGAACGTATTGAGCTGATCGGCAAGCAAGCGGGCTTCACTGCCCATGTGCTCTTCGCGGATCACAAGGTTCGCCGAGTCCAGAGAACGCAGGGCGAACAGCGTGCTGCCACTGATGACGACGGCCAGAATAACGGCCAGGGCAATACCGAGTTGCGAAGCAATTCGGGCGCGAGGCTGAGGCATGGGGGCTCCTTGCCGAACGACTGGACCGCTCTGATTACAGGAGCACCATTCGGACGATTTCTGATAGAAAGGATTTATGAAACCGATAGAGATAAATCGGGTCTGCAGTCACAGATTCGGCTGACGATGGGAATACTTGAGTCCTACACGCGGTCTTAGGACGCAAAGCGCTTCAAGCCGGTGCGCAGAACTGCATGACTCCCTGGCCCGGTTGGCCCTTGTATGTGAAAAGTCACTCAAGAGTGGTCACAACGGGCAACTCCATTGCCTGTACTTCGCTCTGCAAGAAATCACTCAGCCGCCGCAGACGCTCGCCGCCCGGACGGGTTTTGGGCCACACCAGATAGTAACTTTCGCCACTGACCACCGCCGTGCGCCATGGCAGGCTGAGTCGGCCTTGGGCCACATCTTCGGCCACCATCAGCAGATCACCCATGGATACCCCGTAGCCGCGAGCCGCCGCGATCATGCCCAGCTCAAGCGTGTCGAACACCTGCCCACCCTTGAGCGAGACCCGTTCGGACAGGTCCATGCGCTCCAGCCACCGACGCCAGTCGCGGCGATCTGGCGTGGGGTGCAGCAGTTCGGCGCTCGCCAAACGCTCGGCGTCCCACGGGGCGTCGTCCAGCAATGTGGGCGCGCCGACTGGAATCAGCAGCTCGGGGAACAGGTATGTCGCCTCCCACTCTGGCGGGAAGTGCCCATGGCTGAGCAGCACGGCGCAGTCGAAAGGCTCTTGGGTGAAGTCCACGCTGTCGATATCCATCCACGCACTTGTCAGCTGAACCTCGTTGCCAACCTGCAGATGACGGAAGCGACTTAGCCGCGCCAGCAGCCAGCGCATGGTCAGGGTAGACGGCGCTTTCATGCGCAAAATGCCCTCCTCTGCCATCAGCGCGCTGCACGCCCGCTCCAGAGCCGAGAACCCCTCACGCACGCCAGGGAGCAGTTCACGCGCTGCCTCAGTGAGCTGCAAGTTGCGCCCGCTGCGTCGAAACAATCGGCAGGCAAAATGCTCTTCAAGCGTACGGATGTGCCGACTGACTGCACTTTGCGTGATCGACAACTCTTCCGCCGCGCGCGTGAACGAACTGTGGCGGGCGGCGGCTTCAAACGCGCGCAGTGCATACAGGGGCGGAAGATTGCGTGACATCGGCAGGTTTCCTCAGGCAGAACGCGACCGCAGCCACTGTACTGCAGAAATGGCGGTATGAGTTTTACTCATGCCAATGATCGGATTTATCCCTTTGTGCATCCCCGGCCTAATCCCCACAATGACCGGCCTGCCAACACCCGTCACCCGAGCGCAAAGACCATGCATCAGCACGCCTTCAAAGAACTCTGGATCATCCTGCGTCTGGCCGGGCCGCTGATCGCTTCCCAGATGGCGCACATGCTGATGGTGTTCACTGACACCGTGATGATGGGCAAGCTGGGTCCGGAATCCCTTGCGGGCGGTGGCTTGGGCGCGGCGAGCTATAACTTCGTGTCGTTCTTTTGCGTCGGTGTGATGGCCGCCGTTGGCACTTTGGTCGCGATCCGCAAAGGCGCAAACGACCACGCCGGCGTTACCCGGCTGACCCAGGCCGGATTGTGGCTGGCATGGGGCATGGCCCTGATTGCTGCTTTGATCCTGTGGAACCTTGAGCCGGTCCTGCTGCATTTCGGCCAGGCAGAGGCCAACGTTTACATGGCCAGCGAATTTTTGATCACTCTGCCGTTGGCGCTGCCCGGCCTGCTGAGCTTCATGGCCCTGCGCGGCTTCACGAGCGCGCTGGGCCGGGCCACGCCAGTCATGGTGATCAGCCTGGTGGGTGTGGCGCTGAACTTCGGTCTGAATTACGCGTTTATCCATGGGCTGTTCGGCTTGCCGCACTGGGGCCTGATGGGCATCGGACTGGTGACGGCCATCGTCACCAACGCGATGGCCCTCGCGCTTGCCCTGCACATCAGATATCACAGCGCCTATGCGGCGTACCCGCTCCATAAAGAATTGATGAAGCTTTCGCGCAGCTGCCTGAAAGAACTCTGGCGTCTGGGCCTGCCCATCGGCGGCACCTATGCCGTGGAGGTTGGCCTGTTCACATTTGCGGCGTTCTGCATGGGCGCGATGGGCAGCACGCAGATGGCAGCGCACCAGATTGCCCTGCAATCGGTGTCGATGGCGTTCATGGTGCCTGTCGGGATTTCCTACGCGGTGACCATGCGCATTGGCTTGCACTACGGCGCCGGCAACCTGTTACTGGCGCGCACCGCCGGGCGTATGGGCATTGGTTTTGGCGGTCTGCTGATGCTGTCGTTCGGCATTCTGTTCTGGGTCGCGCCTTATGCGGTCATCGGCCTGTTCGTGGACGTCAACGATCCGAAGTACCAAGGCGTGGTCGAGCTGGCGGTGAAGCTGCTGGCTATTGCGGCGTGGTTCGAAATCCTCGACGGGACGCAGACCATCGCAATGGGCGCGATTCGTGGCTTCAAGGACGCAAAAACCACTTTCCTGATCGGCCTGGCCAGCTATTGGGTGGTGGGCGCGCCTCTGGCATGGGGCCTTGGATTCCTTGCGAACCAAGGCGCCGTAGGCGTGTGGTGGGGGCTGGCGATCGGCTTGCTTTGCTCAGCCGTTGCACTGACCTGGGCGTTCGAGCGCAAGACCACACGGCTGCTGCGCAAGGAGGCAACGGGCGTTGTGGTGATGGGATGAGCAGCCCTTAATCGCAGGAGCGCGCTTGCCCGCGATGGCGTCGTGCCTGCAAGCAACGTCGCCGCTGAACCAACCCGTTCGCGGGCAAGCGCGCTCCTACAGAATGGGGCCAAGGCGTGTCAAAGCTGTACGCCGCGCTAATAGAATTGGTCCGCGGCATTTCGAACTTTGCGCTGTTCATTGTAGGAGCGCGCTTGCCCGCGATGGCGTCCTACCTGCCGACAACGTCGCCGCTGACCCAACCGTTCGCGGGCAAGCGCGCTCCTACAGAATCGGTCCGAGGCGTGTCGAAGCTCTGCGCCGTGCCTACAGAATCGGCCCGCGGCATTTCGAAACTCCACGCCGTTAATTGTAGGAGCGCGCTTGCCCGCGATGGCGTCGTACCTGCCGACAACGTCGCCGCTGACCCGACCGTTCGCGGGCAAGCGCGCTCCTACAGAATGGGGCCAAGGCGTGTCGAAGCTCTGCGCCGTGCCTACAGAATCGGCCCGCGGCATTTCGAAATTCCACGCCGTTAATTGTAGGAGCGCGCTTGCCCGCGATGGCGTCGTACCTGCAAGCAACGTCGCCGCTGGCCCAACCCGTTCGCAGGCAAGCGCGCTCCTACAGAATCGGTCCGAGGCGTGTCGAAACATCGGGCCGCGCCAAATAGCATCAGTCCGAGGCGTGTCGAAACTTTAGGCGCGCCATTGGAACCGGTTCGAGGCATGTAGAGAAACTGCGCTGCCGATCACTTGCCTTGGACTACAAGCCCTCTGCTTTGGTCCATCGCCAGGTATTGCATCAGCTCGGGCATTGCCAGCGGGTGACTGATGAGAAAGCCCTGAGCCTGATCGCAGTTGAAGCTGCGCAGCAGCGCCAGTTGCTCTGTGGTTTCGACGCCTTCGGCCACGACTTCCAGGCTGAGGTTATGCGCCAGGTTGATCATGGCGTGGACCAGCTTGCGGTTCTCTTCACGCTGCTCCATCTCACCGACAAAACTCTTGTCGATCTTCAGCAAAGTGATCGGCAGGCTGTTGAGGTGAACGAACGATGAGAAACCGGTGCCGAAATCGTCCAGCGAAAAGCGCACACCCAAGCGCCCCAGTGCGTCCATGGTCTGTTTAACCAGGTCACTGCGGCGCATGACGGCGGTTTCGGTCAGCTCGAATTCAAGCCATTGCGCATCGATACCGCGATCGGCAATCAGGCGGCTAAGCGTTGCGAGCAGTTGGTTGTCCTGAAACTGGCGGAACGACAGATTGATCGCCATGTGCAGCGGCGGCACGCCTTGCTCGCGCAGCGCCTGCATGTCACGCAGGGCTCGAGCGATGACCCAGTACCCGAGCGGCACGATCAGTCCGCTTTGCTCGGCGAGCGGGACGAACTCACTGGGCGGCAACAACCCACGCTCGGCGTGCCGCCAACGCACCAAAGCCTCCAACCCCAGAATGCGGCCCGTGCTCAGGCACAGCCGCGGCTGGTAGTGGAGCTCCAGCTCATCGCGACGCAAGGCGCGGCGCAGTTCACTTTCCAGGTCCGCCAGGCTGCGGGCGTTTCGGTTGATGCGTTCGTTGAAGACGTGATAAGTGCAGCCCTGCGTGCCCTTGGCTTGCTGCATGGCGATGTGTGCATGCCACATCAGTGGATCGGCGCCACCGTTAAGCCGGGCATAAGCGATGCCCAGACTGCAGCCGATCAACAGGCTCTCACCGTCGACCCAGTACGGCTCCGATAACGCTTCGGTGATGCGCTCGGCAATGGACTCCGCGCGCTCAGGGGCGCGCCGTGTATCGATCAGCAGAGCGAACTCATCGCTGCCCAGTCGCGCCAGCTGATCGCATGCCTCCAACTGACCTTTCAGCCGCGCTACCACTTGCAAGATCAACCGGTCACCCGCCTGGTGACCCAGCGCGTCATTGGCGCGGCGAAAATTGTCGAGGTCCAGATGCCCGAGCGCCAGGCCGCGACCGTCAAACTCAGCCAGTCGGGCCGCCAGCAACGTCTGAAAACCTTGCCGATTGGCAATGCCCGTCAGGGGGTCCTGCTCTGCGAGACGATGAAGGGTAGTTTCCAGCACGCCGCGTTCGCGCACATGGCGCAAACAGCGTCGCAGCGCCTGAGGGGTAAGGGCGTCGCGCACCAGCCAGTCACTCACGCCGGGAGGCTCTTCGTCGGGCTCTGTTTCAAAGAGCAAAACAGTAGGCCAATTGCATTGACCTGCAGAAGGCTGAAGGGCTTCGGTGGTGAACAGAATTCCGGGGACCGTGAGGTCCATTTGATGACCAACGGTGTCCCAGCTCGACGCGCAGTCAAGAACGGCGATATTCCCAAGCGGAGCCAGGCATTCGCGCAACGATGACGGCCATTCAGGCGAGGCCGCCAGAAGCAGCAAACGCAAGGGTTCGACAGGCGTAGACAAGCTAACTCCCCACACAAACATAATGACCTTGGCGCCCCCCCGAATGAGGGTCGTCAAACGCGAGAATCATCCGCAATGTCGCAAATGTAACAAAACGGCGAAATATAGATAGCGCGGCGCGTCACAGCGTCGGACGGAGGCTGCACATTCCGCTGACCCTGTTAAAATGCCCGCCCTTTTTCAAGCGACCCCATTTCTCCCCATGTCCCGACTCAATCCCCGGCAACAGGAAGCCGTGAACTACGTCGGCGGCCCTCTTTTGGTGCTCGCCGGCGCTGGCTCCGGCAAGACCAGCGTCATCACCCGCAAGATTGCCCACCTGATCCAGAACTGTGGCATTCGGGCTCAGTACATCGTCGCCATGACCTTCACCAACAAGGCGGCGCGGGAGATGAAAGAGCGCGTCGGGACCCTGCTGCGCGCCGGCGAAGGTCGCGGTCTGACCGTCTCGACGTTCCACAATCTGGGTCTCAACATCATCCGCAAGGAGCACGCCCGGCTGGGTTACAAGCCCGGATTCTCCATCTTCGACGAGACCGACGTCAAAGCGCTGATGACCGACATCATGCAGAAGGAATACTCGGGCGACGACGGCGTCGACGAGATCAAGAACATGATCGGCGCCTGGAAAAACGAACTGATCCTGCCGCCCGAGGCGCTTGCCAATTCGCGCAACCCCAAGGAGCAGACCGCAGCCATCGTTTACAGCCATTACCAGCGCACGCTCAAGGCGTACAACGCAGTGGATTTCGACGACCTCATCCTGCTGCCGGTGAAGCTGTTCGAGGAGCACGCCGACATTCTGGAGAAGTGGCAGCACAAGGTGCGCTACCTGCTTGTCGATGAGTATCAGGACACCAACGCCAGCCAGTACCTGCTGGTAAAAATGCTGATCGGCACGCGCTGCCAGTTCACCGTCGTGGGTGACGACGACCAGTCAATCTATGCCTGGCGCGGGGCTCGCCCTGAAAACCTCATGCTGCTCAAGGACGATTACCCGTCGCTGAAAGTGGTGATGCTTGAGCAGAACTACCGCTCCACCAGCCGTATCTTGCGCTGCGCCAACGTGCTGATTGCCAACAACCCCCACGCGTTCGAAAAACAGCTTTGGAGCGAGATGGGTCACGGCGATGAGATCCGCGTTATTCGCTGTAAAAACGAAGACGCGGAGGCCGAGCGCGTCGCTGTCGAAATCCTCAGCCTGCACTTGCGCACCGATCGGCCTTATAGCGACTTCGCCATTCTCTATCGTGGCAACTATCAGGCCAAACTCATTGAGCTGAAGTTGCAGCACCACCAGATTCCCTATCGACTGTCCGGGGGCAACAGCTTTTTCGGACGTCAGGAAGTCAAAGACCTGATGGCCTACTTCCGCCTGCTGGTCAACCCGGATGACGACAACGCCTTTCTGCGCGTGATCAACGTGCCACGCCGGGAAATCGGCTCGACCACCCTGGAAAAACTCGGTAATTACTCGACCGAACGCAAGGTGTCGATGTACGCCGCCACGGACGAAATCGGCCTGGGCGAGCATCTGGACAGCCGCTTCACTGACCGTCTCAAGCGCTTCAAGCACTGGATGGATGGCGTGCGTCAGCAATGCGCGACGCAGGACCCGATTGCCGCACTGCGCAGCATGGTCATGGACATCGATTACGAAAACTGGATTCGTCAGAACAGCTCCAGCGATAAAGCCGCCGACTACCGCATGGGCAACGTGTGGTTTCTGATCGAGGCGCTGAAAAACACGCTGGAGAAAGACGAAGAAGGCGGCATGACCATTGAGGAGGCCATCGGCAAGCTGGTGCTGCGCGACATGCTGGAGCGCCAGCAGGAAGAGGAAGACGGCGCCGAAGGCGTGCAGATGATGACCCTGCACGCCTCCAAGGGTCTGGAGTTTCCGTACGTGTTCATCATGGGCATGGAAGAAGAAATCCTTCCGCACCGCTCCAGCATCGAGGCCGATACCATCGAAGAAGAACGCCGGCTCGCCTACGTGGGCATCACCCGCGCGCGGCAGACGCTGGCGTTCACCTTTGCGGCAAAGCGCAAACAGTACGGCGAAATCATCGATTGCCTGCCGAGCCGGTTCCTTGATGAGCTGCCGCCGGACGATCTCGCCTGGGAGGGCAACGATGACACGCCCGTTGAAGTCAAAGCCGTACGCGGCAACACAGCCTTGGCGGACATTCGCGCCATGCTCAAAAGATAACGTTTATTTCGCGCACACCGCGCTCTGAGGACCACCCACGTGGAAGCACTGCACAAGAAAATTCGCGAAGAAGGCATCGTGCTTTCCGACCATGTACTGAAGGTCGATGCATTTCTGAATCATCAGATTGACCCGGTGCTGATGCAGCAGATCGGTGATGAGTTTGCCACCCTGTTCGCCGACTCGGGCATCACCAAAATCGTCACCATCGAGGCTTCCGGTATCGCACCTGCGGTCATGACGGGCCTGAAGATGGGCATCCCGGTGATTTTCGCGCGCAAGCATCAGTCGCTGACCCTCACGGAAAACCTGTTTTCGGCATCGGTGTTTTCATTCACCAAGCAGACCGAGAGCACCATCGCCATTTCCACCCGCCACCTGAACAGCAGCGACCGCGTGTTGATCATCGATGACTTCCTGGCCAACGGCAAAGCGTCACAGGCGCTGATTTCGATCATCAAGCAAGCGGGCGCTTCCGTCGCCGGGCTTGGTATCGTGATTGAAAAGTCATTTCAGGGCGGCCGCGCCGAACTCGACGGCCAGGGCTACCGTGTAGAGTCCCTGGCTCGCGTGCAGTCACTGAAAGACGGCGTGGTTACCTTCGTTTGATCCAGATTCACCGCAGGAGACACGTTATGGACATTGACGAAAAATTGAGCGTTGAGGCGTTCTTCGATCCACAGACCTCGACCATCAGTTACCTGGTCATTGACCGCGCCACTCTTCATGCGGCGCTGATCGACAGCGTGCTGGATTACGATCCCAAATCCGGGCGCACCAGCACTCAGTCTGCCGACAAGCTGATAGCACGGGTTCGCGAACTGGGCGTGTCGGTGCAGTGGATTCTGGAAACCCACGTACACGCCGATCACGTCTCGGCGGCGGCCTACCTGAAAGAGCAGCTTGGCGGTACCGTCGCAATTGGCAGCCACATCACTCGCGTGCAGAAAGTCTTCGGCACGTTGTTCAACGCCAAAGGCGATTTCGCCCGGGATGGCAGCCAGTTCGACCGCCTGCTGGAAGACGACGCGCATTTCCAGATCGGTAGCCTGCAAGCCAGAGCGATGCACACCCCCGGCCATACACCGGCCTGCATGACCTACGTGATCGAAGCCGGCGATGAAGCCGTGGCGTTCGTTGGCGATACGCTGTTCATGCCCGACTACGGCACCGCCCGGTGCGACTTTCCGGGGGCGGATGCACGCACGTTGTATCGCTCGGTCGGGCGCATTCTCAGTCTGCCGCCGCAGACGCGCCTGTTCATGTGCCACGACTACCTGCCCAACGGGCGCGAACTGATGTTCATGACCACGGTTGCCGAACAACGCGCCAGCAACATCCATGTGCGTGAAGGCATCGGCGAGGACGCTTTTGTTGAAATGCGCGAGAAACGCGACGCCACGCTGGACATGCCGACGCTGATTCTTCCCTCGGTGCAGATCAACATGCGCGGCGGCAACATGCCGGAGGCGGAAGACAACGGCGTGCGCTACCTGAAAGTACCAATCAACGCGCTGTAAAACTTACCGACCGCGCCACTGAGTGGCGCTCACCACAGGCAGCCCTGCCCGGCAGCCTCACGGAACATGCCTGACTGACATGAATGAACACGAACTGATCGGAGCCGGCCTCGGTACGATCATTGGCGCGGTATTGGCGCTGACCGGCGCGGGCGGCGGCATTCTTGCGGTGCCGTTGCTGATCTTTGGCCTGGGTCTGACGATGATCGAAGCCGCCCCGGTCGGCCTGCTGGCGGTCGGCCTGGCCTCCGCAGTCGGTGCTGCACTGGGCCTGCGTCAAGGTATCGTTCGCTACCGGGCTGCCGTTTTTATCGCGCTGATCGGTATCGCGCTGTCCCCGGTCGGCCTGTGGCTGGCGCACCGGTTGCCCAATGCCCCGCTGGCACTGGGGTTTGCGTTGATCCTGTTTTATGTGTGCGGGCGGATCTACCGCAAAGCGGCTCATGAACTGCGCCACGGCAAGCCTCCCGAGCGAGGCGCTTTCAGGCCGTGCGTGGTGAATCCGCTGGTCGGTCGCTTGCGCTGGACCTTGCCCTGCGCCCGGTCACTGGCGGCGACCGGCGCGTTGGCAGGGCTGCTGTCGGGTTTGCTCGGGGTGGGCGGCGGCTTTGTGATCGTGCCAGCACTGACCCGTTACACCGATCTGGAGATGAAAAGCATCGTCGCCACGTCACTCGCCGTCATCGCGCTGGTCTCGACGGGTAGCGTGATCACCGCCAGCGTCAGCGGTGCCATGCACTGGGCCGTGGGAGTTCCGTTCGCCTGCGGGGCGGTCGCAGGACTTGTGGCCGGCCGCCGAGTCAGTCGCTATCTGGCCGGCCCTAGATTGCAGCAGTTGTTCGCGGTGAGCGGCGTGTTCGCTGCCGTTCTGTTGGTCATCAAAACTCTCGGCTGATCCATACAGGTGCATTCGCGGGCAAGCTCGCTCCCACAACTCACGCCGGTAACCTCAACACAGGTCCGGCGCAATTCCACCGTAGGAGCAATCGGAGGTTACGACGGTCGCGAAAGTGTCCGGTCTGTCAAAGCAGCGCTGCCCGCCCCCACGCATTTCCGAGCAAACTCACCCTGAACCTATGACGTCGCTTGCAGGCCCGCCAACAACAGACGCTGATACAGCTCTTCGCGCAGCCCTTGTGGCTGATCCAGCCCCATGCGCTGCAAATGCACCGGAAACTCGCCTGCATCGGGCGCCTCCAGCGTGGCTTTGCCCAACTCGATGATTTCCGTGAGCTTGAACTTGCTCTTCAGCCAGTTCAGCGCTCGCAGAAGGTCGCGCTCCTCGGCAGTAAAATCGCTGCCCAACGGGTACTCGATGAACAACGAAGGGAACTGGCTGCGAATGTCCTTGAGCCGATCGGGCGTGTTCTGACTGAACAGCGGGTCGAGGCGGAAATCCTTTGGCAACTTGCCAGCCTTCTGTGCCTGATCGATCAGCCCCGGCTGGAAGCGCGAATCACTGACGTTGAGCAACGCCTCGATCACCGCCGCATCGGTTTTACCACGCAGATCGGCGATGCCGTATTCGGTAACGACGATGTCGCGCAAATGCCTCGGAATCGTCGTGTGCGCATAGTCCCAGACAATGTTGGAGCTGACCTCCCCGCCTGACTCGCGCCAGCTGCGCAGGATCAGCACCGAACGCGCGCCCTCAAGGGCATGGCCTTGCGCGACGAAGTTGTACTGCCCGCCCACGCCGCTGACGACTCGGCCATCGGCCAACTGGTCAGACACCGCTGCGCCCAGCAGCGTGACAGTGAAACAGCTGTTGATAAACCGCGCGTCGCGTCGTTGCAGACGCTTGAGCGTTTCGTTGCCGTAAAGCTCGTTGATGTAGCTGATGGCGGTCATGTTGATCTGCGCAATTTGTGTTGGCGCAAACTCCCGCAGTCGATCGTAAAAGCTGCGCGGACCAAGAAAGAAGCCGCCATGAATCAGCACGCCGTCTCCATAGACCGACTCATCGAGAACCCCGTCATTCGCCATCTGCTGCAGCTCGATGTCCGCGTACACTTTGCGGCGAATGATCCCCGCCTCCAGTAACACCAGCAGGCCGTTGACCAACATTTCGCTGCAGCCGTACAGCCCGGTGGCGAAGGGCATCACCCCGCCTTCGGCTTCGATCAGCGGTTTCCAGGTGGAGATCCCGTCCAGTTCTGCCAGGCACGCCCGATAGGTATCGTTATCGGCCTGCCGTGCCAGCAATGCGGCGGTCAACGCATCGCCCATGGAGCCAATGCCGATCTGCAGCGTGCCACCGTCACGCACCAGCATGCTCGCGTACAAACCAATGAAATGGTCCTGAATACCCACCGGCATATTGGGTGTGGAGAACAGCGTGCTGCGCTCCTCATGTTCGATCAGCAGGTCGAAAGTATCGATGCCGATCTCGGCGTCGCCCGGCATGTACGGCAGGTCCGCGTGCACATGGCCAAGCATCAGAATGCGCTCCCCCGCTGCCCGGCGTTTTTCCAGCATGGGCAACAGGTCAAGGGTGATGTCGGGGTTGCAGCTCAAGCTGAGGTGGTCGGGACGTTGAGGGTCGCGGGCGATCAGCTGCGCAACGAGGTTCAACCCGTTGGCGTTGATGTCCCGTGCGGCATGGCTGTAGTTGCTGCTGACGTAATCCTGCTGCGCCTCGTTGCTGCCCAACAGGCTGCCGGGCTGCATGAAAAACTGCTGAACGTGGACATTGGGCGGCAATTCGTCCCGCCGCAGGTCAGCGAGAAAGTCCAGCTCGGGGTAATCATCGAAAACCCGCTCCAGAAAGGGCCCCAGGAAGCGCTTCTGCAAACCGTCGCCACCGTCTGGCCGTCCGAGGCACAACGCGGTGTACACAGTAAGTTGCCGATCCGGCAGCGATTTGATCCGGGCATAAAGCGCGTTGGCAAACCGATTGGGCTTGCCCAACCCCAGCGGCATACCCATGTGGACGTGCGCAGGCAACTCGGCCAGCACGTGATCGACAGCTTGCTCGATCGAGCAGGATTGCGGCATCCGGCCTCTCCTGATTTGTTATTTGATGGGCGTTGGACCGAGGCTTCAGGTTATTTGCTGCATTGCGCCCTGCGATGTGATTGCAAAGGGCGTCGCTAGCGGTTCATTGATCCCGTTTTGTATCGATGTCCACCAGCTTGTCTTCGATAAATCGCAAATGCTGCCGAGCGCCGTTGCGCGGGCCGTATATCCACATACTCACCTTTGCGGCGTTCAGCCTCGGAACGCCATTCGCTGTGAGCGCAGGCAATTGGTCAACGCTGCTGTCAGGCGCTCCGCACTTCTTGCGAACCACATCGGCAGTATCGCCCAGGCTGATAAGCGCGGTGCCGCAGCGCATGGTCGCTGACGCGTTCCCGACGTACAGCAACGTTGCCAGCGCGATCAACATCAGCTTTGGACCTGTCATTCACTGCAATCCCGAGTCTGGCGCCGCGATCAGAAATTCGCCGGCGTGGCCGCGCTGATCAGCCGTGCAGGAACGTCGAACGGGTTGCGAAAGCGATGCGGTCGTGAGCTCTCGAAGTAGTAGCTGTCGCCCTCTTCAAGCACGTAGGTGTCTAGACCGACCACCAGTTCAAGACGGCCCTCGACCAGAATCCCGGTCTCCTCGCCTTCGTGCACGAGCATCTCGACGCCGGTATCAGCCCCCGGCGGGTAAACCTCGGAAAGAAACGCAATGGCGCGGCTCGGATGGGATTTGCCGACCAGCTTCATGGTCACGGCACCGTCCGAGATATCGATCAGTTCACTGGCCTTGTAGACCACTTGGGTAGGATTTTCGGGTTCGAGCTCTTCGGAAAAGAACTCCACCATGGACATCGGTATGCCGCCCAGCACCTTGCGCAGCGAACTGATCGAGGGGCTGACGCTGTTTTTCTCGATCATGGAGATGGTGCTGTTGGTCACGCCCGCTCGTTTGGCGAGTTCACGCTGGGACAGACCTTTGAGTTTACGAATGGATTGCAGTCGTTCACCGACGTCCAATGCGGGAGTCCTCCTGATGATCATGTTGGGTCAAGTGGCAGCCATCATGGCAACAGCGTTCAGTATTTACAACACTTGAGCCCATGGCCGGATCAGCCAGGGGACTAGCGGCGGCGGCAGGCTGCAACAGGAGTTATCGCAGCCGCCCGAGGTGCGGGATCAGCGGCCGGAATAGAGCCTTGGCACGCGCTTGAGGTTGCAGAGAATCTGATAAGGGATCATGCCCGCGTGCGCTGCGACGTCGCTGATGAGGATGTTTTTGCCCCACAGCTGCACGTCGCTGCCCAAACCTGAGCCCGGCACGTCGGTCAGGTCGACGCAGAGCATGTCCATCGACACTCGCCCCAACAACTGGCTGCGATGCCCATCGATCATCACCGGCGTACCGGTTGGCGCCTGACGGGGATAGCCGTCGGCGTAACCCATCGCGACCACACCGATGCGCATGCTGCGCTCGGCGATAAAGGTGCCGCCGTAGCCGACCGGCTCGCCAGCGGGCAGATCCCGAACGCAAATCACTCGGGATTCAAGACTCATCACCGGCTGCAGGCGGTCTGCCACGGACTGCGGCTGATCGAAGGGTGTTGCGCCGTAAAGCATGATGCCAGGACGGACCCAGTCGCTTGGAACCGTGGGCCAGCCCATCACGGCGGGCGAATTGCGCAGGCTGATTTCTGCGGGCAAGCCCGCACGCGCCGACTGGAATATCGCCAGCTGCTCGTCAGTACGCGCGCTGTCCAGCTCGTCGGCGCGGGCGAAGTGGCTCATCAGAACGACTTTGGCGGCCTTGCCACTGCTCAGCAACCGTCGATGCGCCGCCTGAAATTCCGAAGGATGAATACCGACGCGATGCATCCCCGAATCCATCTTCAGCCAGAGATTCAGCGGTTCGGCGAGTGCTGCCTGCTCGATAACGTCGACCTGCCACAACGAATGCACAACGCACCAGAAATCGTGCTCGACGATCAGCGCCAGTTCGTCCGCCTCGAAAAAGCCTTCCAGCAGCAGAATCGGCGCACGGATGCCGGCCTGACGCAGTTCGAGTGCCTCTTCGATACACGCCACGGCAAAGCCGTCCGCCTGAGACTCCAACGCCTGCGCAACGCTTACAGCGCCATGCCCATAGGCATCAGCCTTGATGACAGCCAACGCCTTGGCATTGGCGGTGTCTCGGGCCAGTTGGTAGTTGTGGCGCAAGGCCTGGAGGTCAATAACGGCGCGGGCTGGACGCATGGCGAGGCTTCTTGATCAGGGTTGGAGAATCTTCCGGAACGCGCTTGCCCGCGATTGTGGCGTGTCAGGCGAGGCCGATGCAGCTGACCTGTCTTCGCGGGCGGGCGCGCTCCTAAAAGATGTTGCGTATGGTTTCAGCAGCACACAGGCGCGCAGCGTGCCAAGGAGTTCCGACTTAAGGCAGCGCCGCGACCACCGACAGCTCGACCAGAATCCCGGGCTCGCACAGTTTGGCTTCCACTGTGGCTCGCGCCGGCGCAAGGCCTCTTGGCAGCCAGGTATCCCAGACGCTGTTCATGCCGGCGAAATGCGCGTCGATATCCTTCAGGTAAATCGTCACTGACAGGATGCGGGTCTTGTCGGTACCGGCGAGGTCCAGCAGTCGCTCGATGTTATGAAGCGTCTCGCGGGTCTGTTGCTCGATCCCCGCCGCCATGTCGTCGGCCACTTGCCCGGCAAGATAAACGGTGCCGTTGTGGACGACCAACTGGCTCATGCGTTCATTGGTGAGCTGGCGCTGAATGGACATGTCTTGCGTTCTCCCTGGAGCTGCCGTAACGAGAAATATCGAGGCCTTCAGCGCTGATTTGTGGCGTTTTGCGGGCGATCAGGTCGGCCAGCAATCTGCCCGAACCGCAGGCCATCGTCCAACCCAACGTACCATGGCCGGTGTTGAGAAACAGATTGCGATACGGTGTGGCGCCTACGATCGGCGTCCCGTCCGGCGTGGTCGGGCGCAGACCGGTCCAGAAGCTGGCTTGCTGCAGGTCGCCGCCGTGAGGATAAAGATCGTTGACGATCATCTCCAGCGTCTCGCGGCGACGAGGATTGAGCGACAGGTCGAACCCGGCGATCTCGGCCATGCCACCCACCCGGATACGGTTGTCAAAGCGGGTAATCGCGACCTTGTAAGTCTCATCGAGGATGGTCGACGTCGGCGCCATCGCAGAGTCGGTGATCGGCACCGTCAGCGAGTAACCCTTGAGCGGGTAAACCGGCGCCTTGATGCCCAGAGGCTTGAGCAGTTGCGGCGAATAGCTGCCAAGCGCCAGCACGTAGCGGTCAGCAGTTTCGAGTTTGCCGTTGATGCGGACGCCGTGGATGCTGTCGCCGGCAAATTCGATGGAATCAATGGACTGACCGAAACGGAATTCAACGCCCAGCTTCACGCACATCTCGGCCAGACGTGTCGTAAACAGCTGGCAGTCGCCGGTTTGATCATTGGGAAGGCGCAGTGCGCCACTGAGGATATTGCTGACGTTCGCCAGAGCCGGCTCAACGCGGGCGATGCCTTCGCGATCAAGTACCTCATAGGGCACACCGGCTTGCTCAAGCACCGCAATGTCTTTGGCGGCGTTGTCCAGTTGCTCCTGGGTGCGGAACAGCTGAGTCGTGCCAAGGCTGCGGCCCTCGTAGGAGATCCCGGTCTCGGCGCGCAGCTCGTCAAGGCAGTCGCGGCTGTACTCGGACAGCCGCACCATGCGCTCCTTGTTCACGGCATAGCGGTTTTGGGTGCAGTTGCGCAGCATCTGCGCCATCCACAGGTATTGATCGATATCCGCCGTCGCCTTGATCGCCAGCGGTGCATGGCGCTGCATCAGCCATTTGAGCGCTTTGAGCGGCACACCCGGAGCGGCCCACGGCGAGGCATAACCCGGCGAGACCTGCCCGGCATTGGCGAAACTGGTCTCCATGGCAGCGGCCGGCTGACGGTCGACGACAGTCACCTCAAAGCCGGCGCGCGCCAGGTAATACGCACTAGTGGTACCTATGACGCCACTTCCAAGGACCAGGACGCGCATGTTGATTCCCTCATCGCGGATATCCGCTGACGTTTTCAAGTTAAGGCAAGGATGTGCGCAGTATAAAAAGGCCCGAGCAGTGCTTTTGACTATATAACAGCCTATATTCGGTGTTTTCTCTCGACGACCGTCGTTTTGACAGAGGGCCTTGTGATGCGCACCCAACACCAGTCCAGACGCGAACTGGACAAGATTGATCGCAACATTCTGCGCATCCTGCAAAACGACGGCAGGATTTCCTTCACTGAACTGGGCGAACGCGTGGGGCTGTCTACTACGCCCTGTACAGAACGGGTCCGGCGTCTGGAGCGGGAAGGGATCATCATGGGCTACAACGCCCGCCTCAATCCGCAGAACCTCAAAGCCAGCCTGCTGGTGTTTGTCGAGATCAGCCTGGATTACAAGTCAGGCGACACGTTTGAAGAGTTCAGACGCGCGGTGCTTAAACTGCCGCATGTGCTGGAATGCCACTTGGTGTCAGGGGACTTTGACTACCTGGTTAAAGCGCGGATTTCCGAGATGGCGTCGTACCGCAAGTTGCTGGGCGACATCCTGCTCAAGCTGCCCCATGTACGGGAATCCAAAAGCTATATCGTGATGGAAGAGGTAAAGGAGAGTTTGTGTTTGCCGATCCCCGAATAGCACCTTAAACCCTCAAACCAGCACTTGCCGCGTGGAGGCGATGAACTCATGCACTTGCTTTTCGACGCGCGGGTGAATCAGCACCTCCGGCCGGCGGCCATTAGGGCATGGCAGGGTTTCAGTGGTGCCGAACAAACGACAGATCAGCGGCCGCTCCTCGTAAACCGTGCAACCGTTTGGACCCAGATGCACGCAGTTCAGCTCGTCGAGCGCGGCCTCTTGCTCGGCGGCGGTCTTGCGCGGCAAACGCGACATTTCTTCGGAAGACGTCGTTACAGGCCCGCAGCAGTCGTGGCACCCTGGCACACACTCGAAGGACGGAATCTGACGCCGCAGATCGCGGATTTTCTCGCTGTTGCAGCCCATCGCGGCAGATCCTCCTGTTAAAGGGCGTAAGTGTGCCCGATCAGGCCTTTCGCTTACACAGTCCCATGCCCATCTTTCGCCAGGCCGGGACAGCGCACACCGCCATCTTCTTGCCCCGTCATCCCCAGCCCGCTACCCTCCGTAAAATTTTCCAAACAGCGCTCTCGGGATATTTAACATGAATGCTCGGCCTCCTCAGCCCGGATTGCTTGATCACGCGGCGTCCTACTATGCCGCCACTCGCCATCCTGAAACTGACTACCCTGCCCTTCGCGGCGAGATCAAAGCCGACGTTTGCATCATCGGCGGCGGGTTCTCCGGCGTGAACACGGCCATTGAGCTGGCTGAGCGCGGTTTGAAAGTCGTACTGCTGGAGGCGCACCGAATCGGTTGGGGTGCGAGTGGGCGTAATGGCGGGCAACTGATCCGCGGCGTCGGGCACGAGGTGGACCAATTCAGCAATGTCATCGGTGAGGATGGCGTTCGTCAGCTCAAGCTGATGGGCCTCGAAGCGGTGGAAATCGTCCGCGAGCGCGTCAGCAAATACCACATCGACTGCGACCTGACCTGGGGCTACTGCGATCTGGCGAACAAGCCCAAAGAATTCGAAGGTTTTGCCAAGGACGCTGAAGAGCTGCACAGCTTGGGCTATAGGCACACGCTGGAATTGGTCGAAGCGGGCAACATCGGCAGCGTCATCGGCTCGCCCAACTACGCCGGTGCCATGCTCGACATGGGCTCGGGGCATCTGCACCCCTTGAATCTGGCGCTGGCAGAAGCGGCCATAGCCCAGTCTCTGGGCGTCGACGTGTTCGAGCACTCGGCTGCGACACGCCTGGAGTATGGGGCTGAGGTCAAAATTCACACGCCTCACGGTTTGGTTCGCGCCAGCAGCCTGGTGCTGGGCTGCAACGCCTACCTCAACGGGCTCGATCCGGAGTTGAGCGGCAAGGTCTTGCCCGCGGGCAGCTACGTGATCGCGACTGAGCCGTTAAGTGAAGAGCTCGCAAACCAGTTGATGCCCCGCAACACCGCGATGTGCGACCAGCGCGTGGCGGTCGATTATTTCCGACTCTCCGCTGATCGACGCTTGCTGTTCGGCGGCGCCTGTCACTATTCCGGTCGCGACCCACGCGACATCGCCGCTTACATGCAACCGAAGATGCTCAAGGTGTTTCCTCAGCTCAAGAACGTAAAAATCGATTTTCAGTGGGGCGGCATGATCGGCATTGGCGCCAACCGCTTGCCGCAGATCGGGCGGATGGATAAGCATCCGAACGTGTTCTACGCCCAGGCGTACGCGGGGCATGGGCTCAACGCAACACACCTGGCCGCCAGGCTGTTGGCTGAAGCCATCAGTGGTCAACACAGCGGCGGGTTCGAACTCTTCGCGAAAGTGCCGCACATCACCTTCCCCGGCGGCAAGCATTTGCGCTCGCCGTTACTGGCGATGGGGATGTTGTGGCACCGGCTGAAAGAATGGGTGTAGCGAACCTCGCTCCGTGCGGACCGACACCGTCACAGGCCTCATTCGCGCCAGAACGGCTTGAGTCCCTCATAACGCGCCTGCTCTCTGCTCAAGCCGATGTCCTGAAGTTGCTCGTCATTCAATTTCAGAAGCGCTCGCCGCGTGGCGCGACGGTGCTGAAACAGCCCCCACACGCCCAGGCCTTCCGGCGCATTGATGCGCAGGCCCGCTTCATGCTCGCGCACCAGCTCGCTTCCATACAGCGTTAACCGAACATCACTTATTCCGCTCATCTCCAGACACCTCGTGAAGGGTTTCGACCGGTTCATGATGTGGCTGTATGGAAAACCATTACAGATCCAAAGAATTATTATTCTTTGCATACAGAACGCTTTAATAGGCGGCTGAATGCTGTATTTTCCGCTGATCTGTATTGGTCCACCGAACGCATCAGCTGCGGGAGTACGCCATGACCCTTTACGTCAACCTTGCCGAACTGCTGGGCACCCGCATTGAAAACGGCTTTTATCGCCCTGGGGATCGATTGCCTTCCGTTCGGGCATTGAGTCTTGAACATGGCGTCAGCCTGAGCACGGTGCAGCAGGCGTATCGGCTGCTGGAGGACAACGGCCTGGCATTGCCCCGCCCTAAATCCGGCTATTTCGTGCCTGCCGACCGCAAGGTGCCTGCCTTGCCAGCCATAGGTCGACCTGCGCAGCGGCCAGTGGAAATCTCGCAGTGGGATCAAGTGCTGGAGCTGGCGCGCGCGGCCCCCAGCCCGGAAGTGGTTCAACTGGGCCGCGGCATGCCCGACGTCACCAGCCCGACCCTGCGCCCGCTGACCCAGGCGCTTGGCCGGATCAGCCGGCGCTCGGACATGCCCGGGCTGTATTACGACAACATCCACGGGCGGCGCTGTCTGCGAGAGCAGGTCGCGCGCCTGCTGCTGGATTCGGGGACCAACGTCGATCCCGATGACTTGATGATCACCACCGGTGCCCAGGAAGCGTTGGCCATCAGCATTCGCTCGGTCTGCGAACCGGGAGACATCGTCGCGGTGGACTCGCCGAGCTTTCACGGTGCCATGCAAGCGCTCAAGGGTCTGGGCATGAAAGCCCTGGAGATCCCGACCGACCCGCTCACCGGCATCAGCCTGGATGCGCTGGAGCTGGCTCTGGAACAATGGCCGATCAAAGCCATACAGCTGACACCCAGTTGCAATAATCCTCTGGGCTACAACATGCCGGAGGACCGCAAGCGAGCGCTGCTGGTCCTGGCGCAACGCTTCGACGTCGCCGTTATCGAAGACGACGTGTATGGCGATCTGGCCTACAGCTATCCCCGCCCTCGCACTATCAAATCCTACGACGAAGACGGACGCGTGCTGCTGTGCAGTTCGTTTTCCAAAACCCTGGCGCCGGGTCTTCGCGTGGGCTGGATCGCACCCGGTCGCTACCTTGACCGCGCGCTGCACATGAAATACATCAGCACGGGCTCGACCGCGACCCAGCCACAACTGGCGATTTCCGACTTCCTTCGCGCCGGTCACTACGAACCGCATATGCGCCGGATGCGGGGACAGTACCAGCGCAGTCGCGATTTAATGACCGGCTGGGTTACGCGGTACTTCCCGGAAGGCACCCGCGTAAGTCGTCCTCAAGGCGGTTTCATGCTGTGGATCGAGCTGGCGGAGGACTTCGACTCGTTGCGCCTTAATCGGGCCTTGCAGGGCCAGGGCGTACAGATCGCCGTCGGCAGTATCTTTTCCGCATCCGGCAAATACAGAAACTGCCTGCGAATGAATTTCGCCGCCAAACCGACCACGCAAATCGAAGAGGCCGTGCGCAAGGTGGGCGCTGCCGCAGCGCGGCTCATGCAGCGTGCCGACCTTGCATAACCCCTTGCAGCTTTTAACCTTCTGCAGCCTTTAACCTTTTGAAGAAAGCGCGGTCATATCGCCATGACTGATTTTCGGATGACTGCGTTGACCAACACATGGGCGGTGCCCCTCGTTCTGGCACTCGCCCTCGGGCTTGGCGGCTGTGCGCACACGCCCGCGCCTGACGGCCCCAGTCAGGCCCTGCCTGCGGCGCAGTCTTCGTTCGGCCGCTCAATCATGGCCCAGGCCGCTCCCCATGAAGGCCGCTCCGGGTTTCGCCTGCTGCCCAACAGCACCGAAGCATTCATGGCCCGGGCCGAGCTGATTCGCAATGCGAAAACCAGCCTCGACCTGCAGTACTACATTGTCCACGACGGCCTGAGCACTCGGGCGCTGGTTGACGAACTGCTGAAAGCGGCCGATCGCGGCGTCCGTGTGCGCATCCTGCTCGACGACACCACCAGCGATGGACTGGATGAGGTCATCGCCACTCTCGCAGCACACCCGAACATTCAGATTCGTCTGTTCAATCCGCTCAACCTGGGCCGCAGCATGGGCGCCACGCGCAACCTGGGCCGGCTGTTCAATCTGTCCCAACAGCACCGGCGCATGCACAACAAACTGTGGCTGGCAGACAGCGCCGTCGCCATCGTGGGCGGGCGCAATCTGGGCGATGAATATTTCGACGCCGAACCCAACCTGAATTTCACCGACATCGACATGCTCAGCGTCGGGCCGGTCGCCGAACAGCTGGGCCACAGCTTCGATCAGTACTGGAACAGCACGCTGAGCAAGCCAATCGACGATTTTCTTTACTGGCCGCCTGACCGCAAGGATCTGGCCAAGGCGCGCACGCTGCTGGCCAAGTCGCTGGCGCAGGCCCACGTCGAGAAGAAGGCGCTTTATGAGAGGTTGATGGCCTACCGGACCCAGCCACGCATGAAAACCTGGCTCAACGAACTGATTTGGGCGCATAACCAGGCGTTGTGGGACGCTCCGACCAAAGTGCTGTCGCGGGGCGAACCGGACCCTCACCTGTTGCTGACAACCCAACTGAGCCCTGACTTGGCCAATGTGCACCAGGAACTGACGCTGATCTCGGCTTATTTTGTCCCCGGGCAGGAGGGCCTGGTGTACCTGACAGGGCTGTCAGACAAAGGCGTTTCTGTAAGCCTGCTGACCAATTCGCTGGAAGCCACCGATGTACCGGCAGTACATGGCGGCTATGCACCTTACCGTCGAGCGCTGCTGGAACATGGCGTGAAGCTGTTCGAACTGCGCCGCCAACCCGGCGACCCTAGCAACGCAGGTAGCGGACCGAAGTTTCTGCGCACGAGCTTGATCAACGGCGGGTCGGAGTCAAGTCTGCACAGCAAAGCGATGATCTTTGATCGCCAGAAAATGTTTGTAGGCTCATTCAACTTCGATCCGCGATCGGTGCTGTGGAACACGGAAGTCGGCGTGCTTGTGGACAGCCCTGAACTGACTGAATACCTGCGGGATCTGGCGCTTCAGGGTATGGCGCCGGCCATCAGCTATCAGGTCAAGCTGGAGAACGACCGGCTGGTGTGGGTGACCGAGGACAACGGCAAAATCCACACGCTGTCCAGGGAGCCTGGCGACTGGTGGCGGCGGATGAATGCCTGGTTCAGTAGCGCGGTAGGCTTGGAAAAGATGCTCTAAGCCACCGCCGCCTGCGGCCCGAACGCCTTGGGCCGCTGTGACAGGATCACCAATCCCAGCGCCCCTGCTGCCATGAGCAGGGGCAAAGCCTGACCGCTGATCCACTGGCTACCGGCGCCGGCCGCCAAAGGCCCTAGCAGACAACCAATGCCCCAGAGCTGCGAAACGTGAGCATTGGCGCGTACCAGAGCGTCATCACGGTAGCGCTCGCCGATCAGGATCAGCGACAGCGTAAACAGCCCGCCCGCACTGGCGCCGAACAGCACCCACAATGGCCAGATGGCAATCGTATCGACCCACAGCGGAATGGCCAGGCTGGTCGCTGTCAGCGCCAGCGCACACCCGGAAAACAGCCGACGACGCGACACCCTGTCGGCCAATGCCCCGATGGGCAACTGCAGAAGCGCATCCCCCACCACCACCGTGCTGACCATCGCCAGGGCCACTTCCGGCGTGAATCCCTGCTGCAGGCAATACACCGGCAGCAACGTCAGAATCATCGCTTCAAACCCGGCGAATAGGGCGATAGCCCATGCAATGGCCGGCAAGCTCCGACAGAAGCCGCCGAGATCGCGCAGCGTTACATGGCTGGATGCCACGGCCGGTGCGCCCGTTCTGCCAAGCAACAGAAGAGGCGACACAGCAAGCAAGGCGGCTCCCACCCAAAAGCCGTAGTCAGCCTCGGTTCCCATGAAGCCCAGCAGGATGGGCCCGCCCAGTTGGCTCAGGGCATAGGAACTGCCATACAGCGCGACCAGCTTGCCGCGCAGCCGCTCGATCACCAATTGGTTGATCCAGCTTTCGCCGAGCACGAACACGATGGTGAGGATCATCCCGAGCGCAAGGCGCAGAGCCAGCCAGGCCCAGTAGCTGGGCAGCAAGCCCAGCAACCCCACTGAAATCGATCCGCCCCACAGGCACAAGCGCATCAGGTTCGCGGTACCGAGCCTGAACGCGAGTCGGCTGGCAAGGCTGGCGCCCAGCAAAACGCCAATAGCGGGCATCGCCGCCATCACGCCGATGGGAAACGCGCCGTAACCCCACGCTTCCAGCCTCAACGACACCAGCGGCATGCTCACGCCCAGCGCCAGCCCCACGCTCAGCACTGAAGCCAGCACCGCGAAATAAGTACCCCAACGCATCACCACGCTCCTGTGGCTCAAAAGGATGAAACAAAACAGCCGGGCCCTTGAGGAAGGTCCGGCTGCTATGGTCTTTCAGTGACTGGAGGGTGAACGGGCGCGACCTGTTACAGCTTGATCCAGGTGGCCTTGAGCTCGGTGTATTTGTCGAACGCATGCAGCGACTTGTCACGGCCGTTGCCAGACTGCTTGAAGCCGCCAAACGGTGCGGTCATGTCGCCGCCATCGTATTGATTGACCCACACGCTGCCCGCGCGCAACGCCTTCGCCGTCAGATGTGCCTTGGACAGATCAGCCGTCCACACCGCCGCCGCAAGCCCGTAAGGTGTGTCGTTGGCAATCTGAATTGCTTCCTCGGCCGAATCGAAAGTCAGGACAGACAACACCGGCCCGAAGATCTCCTCTTGGGCGATCTTCATCGCGTTGGTCACGCCATCAAAAATGGTCGGCTCGACGTAGGTACCGCCGGTCTCTTGAAGGATGCGCTTGCCGCCGACCACCAGTTTGGCACCGTCCGAATGGCCGGCCTCGATGTACGAGAGCACAGTATTCATCTGCTGGGTATCCACCAATGCGCCCACTGTAGTCGCCGGATCAAGCGGATTGCCCGGCTTCCACGCTTTCAGCGCGTCGATCACCATGGGCAGGAATTTATCCTTGATGGATCGCTCGACAAGCAGGCGCGAACCGGCCGTACACACTTCGCCCTGGTTGAAAGCAATGGCGCTCGCTGCCGATTCGGCCGCTGCCTGGAGGTCCGGCGCATCGGCAAAAACGATGTTCGGGCTCTTGCCGCCGGCTTCCAGCCAAACGCGCTTCATGTTCGACTCGCCGGCGTAGATCAGCAATTGCTTGGCGATCTTCGTCGAACCGGTGAATACCGCCGTGTCGACATCCATATGCAGCGCCAGCGCCTTGCCTACGGTATGACCATAACCGGGCAGCACGTTTAGCACGCCTGCCGGGATACCGGCTTCGATGGCGAGTTGAGCCACGCGGATGGCAGTCAGTGGGGATTTTTCCGACGGCTTCAGGATCACCGAGTTGCCACTGGACAGCGCAGGACCCAGTTTCCAGGAAGCCATCAGCAACGGGAAATTCCACGGCACTATGGCGGCAACCACACCGATCGGTTCGCGGGTCACAAGCCCGAGTTGATCATGCGGAGTGGGCGCCACTTCGTCGTACAGCTTGTCGATGGCCTCGCCACTCCAGCTCAACGCCTGAGCGGAGCCGGGAATGTCAATGCCGTAGGAGTCACTGATGGGCTTGCCCATGTCGAGGGTTTCAAGCAGCGCCAACTCTTCAACGTTCTCGTTGATCAGTTCGGCCAGACGAAGCATGGCTGCCTTGCGCTTGGCCGGCGCGAGTCGCGACCAGACGCCGGAATTGAATGTGGCTCGCGCATTCTCGACAGCGCGCTGGGCATCGGCAGCGTCGCAGCTGGCAACATGAGCGAGGAAACGGCCATCGACCGGACTGATGCAGTCGAACGTCGAGCCGGAAGCGGCGTCTGTGTATTCACCATTGATGAATGCACGGCCTTCGATTTTCAAATCCTGGGCACGTTGCGCCCAGTCAGCATGAGTCAGGGTGGTCATGGAACGTCCTCCTCTTATGAGATGTGCGCGCCTCGGCGCTCGCGGGTCAGGCTTCAGGAGAGTGCATGAAGCGTCGTCGGATCAGCCAAGGGCATTCGCCACCCTAAACCAGCATTGGGCTAATTTCCAATATATTGGACACAAGCAGGCAGAATGCGGCCGAATCGTGCATTTTATTCAACAGCCGTTGGGGCCTGGTCAGTCACAGTTCTTACGATCAACAATCAAGCAGCGCCTTATTTCAGGAACCCGATATGAGCATCGAAAGCGTCGTTGATTTCAGTGAAGCCACCACCGCAGCGGAGCGCTTCAGGCCTGCTGCCGAGAAGATTCTCAAGGGCGAGCCCGACCAGACGGTTTACAACCACTACAACAGCCCGTGCGGCCAGCTGAATGCAGGTGTCTGGGAAGGGGAAGTCGGCCAGTGGAAGGTGAGCTACACCGAGCACGAATATTGCGAAATCGTCCAGGGCGTATCAGTCCTTCGCGATGAGGCCGGCAAGGCAAAGACTCTGCGCGCGGGTGACCGCTTCGTGATTCCGGCCGGGTTCAGCGGGACGTGGGAAGTGCTTGAGCCATGCCGCAAAATTTATGTGGTGTTCGAACAGAAAGCTTGAGCATCAAGGTATCGAGAGGTGAGCTGCCATTCTCTCACCCACAAAAAAGCCCGCATCGCTGCGGGCTTTTTTGTAAGAGACGAAAATCAATTACTTGATTTTGGCTTCTTTGTAGATCACGTGCTTACGAACAACCGGATCGAATTTTTTAATTTCGATTTTGTCCGGAGTCGTGCGCTTGTTCTTGTCGGTGGTGTAGAAGTGGCCGGTGTTAGCGGTCGACACCAAACGGATCAATTCACGCATGATTTTCTCCCTTAAACCTTAGCGCCAGCACGGCGGATTTCGGCCAGAACAACCGTGATACCACGCTTGTCGATGATGCGCATGCCTTTAGCAGATACGCGCAGACGTACGAAGCGTTTCTCTTCTTCAACCCAGAAGCGGTGATGCTGCAGGTTTGGCAGGAAACGACGACGGGTTTTGTTATTTGCGTGGGAAATGTTATTCCCGGTTACCGGACCCTTACCGGTAACTTGACAGACTCTCGACATGCCTCAGCCCTCTAAACCTCATGCCCAACCCGGCATGGGTTGGCCGCTTAATCTCTCAGTCATTTGGCGCCAGGCGCCGCGTTTCTTCAGGGGTCTTACCGGCCACACCTGCGGTGAAGGCAGCGGGCCCCTAGAAAAGAGCGCTGCTTTATACCAGAAAGCCCCCGATGCAACAACACAAACAACGATTTGCCTCCCAGAAAGACAAGGGCGGCGGCCCGCCGAGTGCAGAGGTGTAGGGCGCGAGGGGAAATATACCACTCGTCGCGCCGGGGCGATTGTTCTACTTCAATCGATGGTCTAGGGTTAGTCCCTCTCCAGACTGCACCGGCAGATGGGCTATCTCTGAAAGGAAAATCGCCATGCGCCTAGCCGTTTTACCCCTCTTGCTCGCTTCCCTGTCCACCCCGTTGCTGGCACAGGCGGCTAACACGCTGAGCGTCTGCACGGAAGCCAGCCCTGAAGGCTTTGACGTGGTGCAGTACAACTCGCTGACCACCACCAACGCCTCCGCCGACGTGCTGATGAACCGTCTGGTGGACTACGACGCCGCCTCGGCCAAGCTTGTCCCCAGCCTGGCGCAAAGCTGGAGCGTGTCGCCCGACGGGTTGACCTATGACTTCAAGCTGCAGCCGGGTGTCAAATTCCATCACACCGACTACTTCACCCCGACGCGCGAGCTCAATGCCGACGACGTCGTGTTCAGCTTTCAGCGCATGCTTGACCCGGCCAACCCCTGGAACAAGGTCGCTGCGCAGGGCTTTCCCCATGCGCAGTCGATGCAGTGGCCTTCGCTGATCAAAAAAGTCGAAGCAATCGACCCTGCCACGGTGCGCATCACCCTGGACCACCCGGACGCAACGTTTCTGGCGACGCTAAGCATGGGCTTCGCGTCTATTTATTCTGCGGAGTACACCGCTCAGCTCCTCAAAGCGGGCACGCCAGAGAAGCTAAACAGCCAGCCGATCGGTACTGGCCCCTTCGTTTTCAAGCGTTTCCAGAAAGACTCGGTTGTGCGCTATGACGCCAATCCCGATTACTTCGCCGGCAAACCTGCGGTGGATACGCTGATCTACGCGATTACCCCGGACGCCAACGTCCGCCTGCAACGCATCCGTCGTAATGAATGCCAAGTTGCCCTTTCACCAAAGCCGCTGGATGTTGCCGAAGCGGGCAAAGACTCGAATCTGAAGGTCGAAAAGACTGACGCGTTCATGACCGCTTTCCTGGCGATCAACAGCCAACACCCACCCTTGGACAAGCCAGAAGTACGTCAGGCAATCAACCTGGCATTCGATAAGGACACTTACCTCAAAGCCGTCTTTGAAGGTTCGGCGCGGCCGGCCAATGGTCCCTATCCGCCCAATACGTGGGGCTACGCCAGTGATTTGCCAGGTTACAAACATGACGTGGCTAAGGCCAAAGAGCTGCTGGCAAAGGCCGGTATGAAAGACGGCTTCAAAACCACGATCTGGACACGTCCGTCGGGCAGTCTGCTGAACCCCAATCCAAACGCTGGCGCACAACTGCTGCAGAACGATCTCGCGGCCGTAGGCATCAAGGCGGAGATCAAAGTGATTGAATGGGGTGAGCTGATTCGTCGCGCCAAAACTGGCGAGCACGACCTGTTGTTCATGGGCTGGGCGGGCGACAACGGTGATCCGGATAACTTCCTCACGCCGCAGTTTTCCTGCGCAGCGGTCAAGTCCGGTACTAACTTCGCGCGCTACTGCGACGAGGGCCTGGACAAGCTGATCTCCCAAGGCAAGGCCGTTACCGATCAGGCTCAGCGCATCAAGCTGTACCACCAGGCGCAGGAGCAGATCCAGAAGCAAGCCTTGTGGCTACCGCTGGCGCATCCAACGGCCTACGCGCTGACCCGAAAAAATGTCGAGGGTTATAGCGTCAGTCCGTTTGGTCGCCAGGATTTCGCCGAAGTGACGGTGAAGTAACGCACCGAGGATTCCCAAGACCTCCGAGGTCGCGTCAGGTCCCTCTGAATGCGCGCAATGCTTTCAGTGGGACCGGCTTCAGCCGGGAATAGGCCGGTTCCTAGAGCGTCAGCTCTATGGTTTAGCGGCTCACGCCCTCATGGCTGACGCTGGCCTCACAGTCGGAGAACGGCCAATACCACTGCATCGCCTTAGCCGGTCACAGGGGCGCTACATCAGCCCGTATTCCGCCATGGACAATGGATCGCCGTCGCCGATGATCAAGTGGTCCAGCACCACCACGTCCACCAGCGCCAGTGCCTGCTTCAGGTAGCGCGTCAGTTCGATATCAGCTTCGCTGGCGTCCTTAACGCCTGAGGGATGGTTGTGGCACAGAATCAACGCCGCCGAGTTGTGGGCCAGTGCGCGCTTGACCACCTGCCTTGCGTGAACATGGGCCATGTTGATCGAGCCGTGAAACAGCACTTCGAACGTCTGGACCCGGTTCTTGCTGTCCAGAAACAGACAACCAAAGACCTCATGGGGCTCATGCCGCAACAGCGCCTTCAGGTAGCGCCGCACCTGATCCGGATTCTGCAGTACCGACTCGCGCTTCAAATCCTCGCCCATGTTGCGCCGAGCCATTTCCATCACGGCCTGCAACTGGGCGAACTTTGCAGGCCCGAGCCCCAGTTCGCTGCTGAAGGCGGTCAGGTTGGCCTCGAGTAACGCCCTCAGGCTGCCAAACTGCTGCAGGAGATGCCGGGCCAGGTCCACGGCGCTTCGCCCCGAGACCCCCGTGCGCAAGAAAATCGCCAGCAACTCGGCGTCCGACAGGCTGGCTGCCCCCCGCTCCAACAGCTTTTCACGCGGACGCTCTGCCGCCGGCCAATCACGAATACTCATAGCAGCTCCCTGTGTGTGGCACCGCTGTTCCCGTGCGGTCGCTGTGCTATCTTAGCCGCTCTTTTTTGCGCGACAGTCAGGCCTGGGGAGGCGTAATGATTGCCGCGTGTTAACCGACCTTAAGGCAGGCCTATGCAGCGGCTGTATCGAAAACGCATCGTTCTCGGCGTCGGCGGTGGCATCGCGGCCTACAAGAGCGCCGAACTGGTCCGCCGATTGCGCGATCACGGCGCAGAAGTTCGGGTCGTCATGACCAGGGGCGGCGCGGAGTTCATTACCCCGCTCACCATGCAGGCCCTGTCCGGCCATCCTGTTCACCTGGATTTGCTCGACCCGGCTGCCGAAGCCGCCATGGGCCATATCGAGCTGGCCAAGTGGGCCGACATGATTCTTATCGCGCCGGGCACGGCGGATTTGATGGCGCGTCTGGCCCAAGGCATCGCCAACGATCTACTGACCACCGTGGTACTGGCGACGGACGCTATCGTTGCCGTCGCACCTGCAATGAATCAGGCCATGTGGCGAGACCCCTCCGTACAGGCCAACCTGCAGTTGCTCGAACAGCGCGGCCTGCGCATGTTCGGCCCGGCCAGTGGCAGCCAGGCCTGCGGCGACGTCGGTTATGGCCGAATGCTCGAACCCAATGATCTGGCGCAGTCTGCCGCCGATTGTTTCCAGCGTCTCACGCTGACCGGCAAGCACGTGCTGATTACTGCAGGTCCCACCCAGGAAAACATCGATCCGGTTCGCTACATCACCAACCACAGCTCCGGGAAAATGGGGTTTGCGCTGGCCGAAGCCGCGGCCGAAGCCGGCGCGCGGGTCACGCTGATCACCGGCCCCGTGAACTTGCAGACGCCAGACCGTGTAACGCGCGTTGACGTTGTCAGTGCCCGGGACATGCTCGCAGCCTGCGAAGACGCAATGCCTTGCGATCTCTTCATCGCCTCCGCCGCGGTTGCCGACTACCGCCCTGAAGTCGTCGCTACACAAAAATTGAAGAAAGACCCTACAACCGGCGATGGTCTTCTCCTGCAGATGGTCCGCAACCCGGACATCCTTGCCACTATCGCCCAGCGCCAGGATCGCCCGTTCAGCGTCGGTTTTGCGGCTGAGACCGAACACCTGCTCGATTACGCCGCACGCAAGCTCAAGGACAAGAACCTTGATCTGATCGTCGCCAATGACGTCGCCAATCCCAGCATCGGCTTCAACAGCGAAGAAAACGCCTGCAGCGTGATTGACCGAGCGTTGCAAGAGACGCTCTTCGCCCAGACCAGCAAAGCCAAGATCGCGCGGCAGCTGGTGACTTTTATTGCCGATCGAATGAACCAGGTTTAAACACGAATGCACGCCCTACAAGCCAAGATCCTCGACCCTCGCATCGGCAGCGATTTTCCGCTCCCCGCTTACGCCACCACAGGTTCGGCGGGGCTGGACCTGCGCGCCATGCTGAAAGAGGACACGCTGCTCGAACCCGGCCAGACCCTGTTGATTCCCACCGGGCTGTCGATTTACATCGCAGACCCCGGCCTGGCGGCGCTGATCCTGCCGCGCTCGGGCCTGGGCCACAAACACGGCATCGTGCTGGGCAACTTGGTGGGCCTGATCGATTCCGACTACCAGGGTGAGCTGATGGTCTCCTGCTGGAATCGCGGCCAGACCGCATTCAAGATTTCCATCGGCGAGCGTCTCGCTCAGTTGGTGCTGGTCCCGGTGGTGCAGGCGCATTTTGAAATCGTCGAAGAATTCGACGAAAGTCAGCGCGGTGCAGGCGGGTTCGGCCACTCTGGCAGCCACTGACCCTGTGACAAGCGCTCACTTTGGCTGATGCGTTGCCGGAGTCTGGACGCCTTGATGTGATGCACGAATGATAAGACCGCGTCAGGACGATCGAGCAGGGAGAGTCAGTTTGAAAGGCATCAAACGCACAGCCAAAGCGGACGCCGCTCCGCAACATACCGGGCCGGCCGACCACGACGCCAGTTTGAGTCTAGCCAGCCCCGGCCTTGTTCCGTCGCTTGTCGGCCTGCTTGCGGCGATGGTGCTGGTGTGGCTCGCGATCCAGAGCCAGCCGCAACAGCAGGCGCAATTGGTCGAGGCATGGGGGAGCGCCCAGGCCGGAGCGGTTAACAAGGCACTGCGCCAGATCAATGCGGACACCCAGGCAGCAGCAATGGATGGCGCGCTGAGCCAGGCGTTACTGAGCAACAATCCTGCGCTGATCGAAACCGCCCAGAGTCAACTTCGCTACCGAGATGGCGTGGCGGGTGCGCGGCTCAACCCGCTGGGGTTCAACGGGCTTGATCCGCAGGGCTCACTGCCCATCAGCTTCGCCACGCTGGACATGCTGGCCAAGGCCGGCAAAGGCGAGACGCCCGCCCCTGAAGCGCGCAATGTCGGCGATCACTGGCTGATCTACACCGCAGCGCCGTTGCGCACGGCGCCGGACGCACCCATCACCGGCACCTTGCTGCTGGCCTACAACCCCCAACGGCTGATCAATGCGTTGCCCGAGATCCCTGCCGACGTCGGCCAGGTCGCACTCGCCCAACAGTTCGGTAGCGCCACCCCACAGAGCTTCCTTACCCGCGGGCAGGACGACGGCGGCCATGCGCAGGAATTCCCCACCGGCTACGCCAACTGGAAGCTCACGTTTGCGGCCGGCCCCGCCCTCCACGGCACGACGCCCTGGCTGATGCTGCTTCTCGCGTTGCTGGTTGCTGCGGGAGCGATGCTGCTTGGGCTGTATCTCAACGAGAGTGCGTTCAAGCGTCGCATCGCCGCCGACGCCAGACAGCTTGAGCAATTGGTGCAAGAACTCTCGGGGGGCAAGGCCGTCAAAGCCTTCAGCCTGAGCCTACCGGCGCTGAACGGGCTGGCCCAGAGCCTGGCTAGGTTCTCGCTGCGCAATAATCCCACAAGCGCTGCGACGAGTGATCACGCGTCGTCCCCCGCCGGGTCTGCACCGCTTGGCGATACCGATACCTCTCCGCTCCTGCCCACCGTGTCGGAAGAAGAGCTGACCGACCCGCTGTTTCAAGACACCGATATTCTCGACATCGACTTGATTGATGAACACCAGGACTTCCTGAAGTCGGAGCCATCCCACCCCATGAGCAGCACCGCGTCCACTGCCCCGCCGTTTCCCGACACCATTTTTCGCGCCTATGACATCCGCGGCATCGTTGGCGATACGTTGAGCGCCGAGACGGCCTACTGGATTGGCCGTGCCGTTGGGGCGGAGAGTCTGGCGCAGGGCGAGGCGCATGTCTCAGTGGGTCGGGATGGTCGGCTATCGGGCCCTGAGCTGGTTTCGCACCTGATCAGAGGCCTGCACGACAGCGGCTGTCACGTCAGCGATATCGGACTGGTGCCAACCCCTGCCCTGTATTACGCCACCCACACGCTGGCCGGTAAAACGGGCGTCATGTTGACGGGCAGCCACAACCCGAAGGACTACAACGGCTTCAAGATCGTGATCGCCGGGGACACGTTGGCGAACGAGCAGATTCAGGCGCTCCACGAGCGCATCAAGGCCAACGACTTGCCCGCTGCGAAAGGCAGCATCGTCAAGGTCAATATCCTCGACCGTTACGCGGGCGCAATCCTTGGCGACGTCGTGCTTGCCCGGCGCATGAAGGTGGTGGTTGACTGCGGCAACGGCGCTGCGGGCGTTATCGCCCCGCAGTTGATCGAAGCACTGAACTGCGAAGTCATCCCGCTGTTTTGCGAAGTGGACGGCAACTTCCCGAACCATCATCCCGACCCTGGCAAGCTGGAGAACCTTCAGGACTTGATCGCCAAGGTCCTGGAAACCGGCGCGGACCTCGGTCTGGCCTTTGACGGCGATGCCGATCGCGTAGGCGTGGTTACCAACACCGGCAGTGTCATTTACCCCGATCGTCTGCTGATGCTGTTTGCTCGCGACGTGGTCAAGCGCAACCCCGGTGCCGACGTTATTTTCGACGTGAAATGCACGCGGCGCTTGATCCCGTTGATCCATGAATACGGTGGTCGTCCCGTGATGTGGAAAACCGGGCATTCGTTGATCAAGAAAAAGATGAAAGAAAGCGGCGCCCTGCTGGCAGGCGAGATGAGCGGGCACATCTTCTTCAAGGAACGCTGGTTTGGCTTTGACGACGGTATCTACAGCGCGGCGCGCCTGCTGGAAATCCTGAGTCAGGAGAAACTCAGCGCTGAAGAGCTTTTCCAGACCTTTCCAAACGATCTGTCCACACCCGAGATCAACATCAACGTCACCGAAACCCGCAAGTTCAGCATCATGCAAGCACTGGAGCGCGACGCACAGTGGGGCAATGCCAATCTGACCAGTATCGACGGTGTACGCGTCGATTATCCAAAAGGCTGGGGTCTGGTTCGCGCGTCCAACACCACGCCGGTGCTGGTACTACGCTTCGAAGCCGAGACCGAGCTTGAGCTACAACGGATCAAGGACGTCTTCCACACTCAGCTGAAAAACGTAGCACCGGATTTAGAACTTCCTTTTTGACCCAATTTTGAGTGGAGCCCAAATGACCCTTGAACATGATGCCGCAGCCAATGCCGCCAAGGTCCTCTCCGAAGCGTTGCCTTACATCCGCCGCTTTGTCGGCAAGACGCTTGTCATCAAATACGGTGGCAACGCCATGGAAAGTGAGGAGCTGAAAACCGGCTTCGCCCGCGACATCGTGCTGATGAAAGCAGTGGGCATCAACCCGGTCGTGGTTCACGGCGGCGGCCCTCAGATTGGCGATCTGCTCAAGCGGCTTTCCATTGAAAGCCACTTTGTCGACGGCATGCGCGTGACCGACTCGCAAACCATGGACGTGGTGGAAATGGTGCTGGGGGGCAAGGTCAACAAAGACATCGTCAACCTGATCAACCGCCATGGTGGCAGCGCAATCGGCCTGACCGGTAAAGACGCGCAACTGATTCGTGCGAAAAAAATGAACGTCACGCGTCAGACCCCGGACATGCTCAAACCGGAAATCATCGACATCGGCCACGTTGGCGAAGTCGTGGGTATCAATACCGACCTCCTGAACATGCTGGTTAAGGGCGATTTCATTCCGGTAATCGCCCCCATCGGTGTGGGCGCAGATGGTGAGTCCTACAACATCAATGCCGACCTGGTCGCAGGCAAAGTCGCTGAAGCATTGAAGGCAGAAAAACTGATGTTGCTCACCAACATCGCCGGCCTGATGGACAAGGAAGGCACGGTGCTGACAGGCCTGACCACCGAGCAGGTCAACGGACTGATCGCCGACGGCACTATCTACGGCGGGATGCTGCCCAAGATCCGCTGCGCACTGGAAGCGGTTCAGGGCGGCGTGACCACCTCGCATATCATCGACGGCCGCGTGCCGAACGCCGTGCTGCTGGAGATTTTCACCGATACCGGCGTCGGTACGCTGATCAGCAACCGCAAGCGTCATTGACTACAACAGTAAGCAGCCCCGCCGGCTCATTGCCTGGCGGGGCTTTTTTATGGCCGGCTTTAGCGGCACCACAGACGCATCAGACATATCCGACCTGTTCTATCGCTGCCTAATGACAGCCACCCGCACAGGATCTGAACACCGTAGGTCTCGCTCATTATTTGGGGACCTTCATGTCCATGCTGCAACACAACAATCCAGTACCTGCTCGAGCCCAACTGGAGCTGCTTTTGCCCGGCGACGAAGTGCGGAGCGAGCCAATACTTCGAGCAGGTCTGCTGCAGGCTTTCGTCAGTGCGCAGTCGCTGATCGGGCACGTCGCGCTTGAGGACGTCGCGCCATTCGCCGGCGTCTACAACATCGATGGCCTGCTGTTCATCGAACTTGATGGCCGCACCTACGAGGTAGAATTCGACACCGACAACTTTCGCTTCAACGTTGTGGCGCCTTGTGCGCCAGCGCCCGAGCTGGATGAAAGCGCCGGTATGCCATCGAACCGGGAGCAGGTGTTACGCGACTGGCATCCGACCTATCTTTCAAGCAGCCGGAAATGGTCGCTCCGACACGTGGAATCCAGTGTGAGCCGCAACGGGGATTCTGCTCGATTGATGGCGTTGCCTTATCAAATCGACGCCCTGTTGATGACAGAGGATCTATTCAAAATCATCAGAGCGGTCGAGCGCTTCTTGCTACAACCGGGGCCACAGGCGAATGGCAGCGGGGGTACGCAAGCGCTCCTGCCACTCCTTGCGGCACCCCATCTGGACGCTTTGCAAGCAAGCGCCGACGAATCATGGCCGCCGCCAAAACGCCTGGGCGCCATTCTGGACTCGATGCTTTGCTCAGCGCCTGCGCAGACGCTTGCCGATCAATTGCTCAAGGCTCTGGATTGGTACGGCGGTGCGGAGAGGGAGATCACGGTCCCGGTCATTCGCAAGCAACTGGTGTGGGCGGCGCTGATGCTGGAGCTCGACCCTCCCGCTCAACAACAGCCGGGCTACATTGCGGGCTGTGATCTGGCGGGGCCGCAGAACTGGGGCCTGAGCTATCGGCAACGTCAGAGGCGCCTGCTGACCGCCCTTGCTACGAGAACGGCTCTGCCCGAACTGGCGCTGTGCATCCTTGCGCCTGCTGTGCCCGACTTCATGGTTGAAGGTATCGACGAAGACCTGCGATACGGCACGGTGGCGTGGGTGAACTTCGTTCACGGCGTCTCACTCGCCAATTCGCTTGATCCAGGCTCTTCAACGAAGCTCGCGTTCGAAGACCTGATTCGACTCCCCATAAATCTGAGCAAAACCGCTACCTCTGAAGAACTGGCATTGATCGCCAGTGCCCGGATATATCCGAGCCTGCACTGGGCGGTCGCCAACGGTGTGCTACCCGTCAACGCACAGAATGACTATTCATTATCAGAGCTGGCTAGCGCTTCAAACGCGCTGGATGATCACATTGAGCGTGCCGTGCAGGCCGCAGAGGCAATAACGCGTCAGGTGCCCGATCGCTTGAAGATGGCAGAGGACAAGCTGCTTGAGCTGTTTGGGGACAATGCCGAGCAGATAAAAAAGCGTCTCATGCACCCCGTCGAGCTCAGTGACAGGTTTGAATATGCCGTGCGCGGTCCCAACTCCGACACCTGCTTTTACCTGCTGGACCTCTTTGCCGCCGGCCACCTTATCAACGGGATGGACAAGTTCCAGCCCGTTGCTCCAAACCCGCGATTGATCGATTGGACATTCGCGAGAATTATGGAAGAGCTCCGGGGCATCGATATTCCGGCTACGTTCGAACACCGATATCGATTCTTTGAGTCACAGGCAAAGCTGGCGTACACCTTCATCATTGACGAGCTATGGGCGCAATTGCCCGCAGACGACCGGCGCGCGCTGCATAACGGGCGAGTCAAGGTTCATACACTGCGGACCCCCACCGGAAAAATTGACGTTTTGGAAGGACCGCTCGATAGAGAGCGAAAACGCGGCCGCTATGGTTTCGTCCTAGAGTGCAGTTACCTCCGCAAATGTTTCTTCTACGAGCTGTTTCCTCTGGCCGGGATTGCAGTACGTCACGCAAGCCTGTCGATTCCGACCACGTCCGGGCATGAGTTCTCTACCGCGCCGACTCCGATTCTGAAAGTAACCACCGGCAGGAGGCTGCCCATCGACTGGAATGCATACGTCAATCTTGCTGCACCAGTGAGCGGGACCAAATCGACGGTTATCAGCGAAACCATTGCCGAGTTTGGGCCTTCCGACGATCTCGATAACAATGCCCCCGCACCCTTGACCTCTGCTCGCTTAAACCAGATTTCAGTCGCGGTTGCTACTCACCATCTGTTCTTTTACCCCCATGACACCTACCACTATCACCGCGACCAGACGGGTTCCGAGTACGTTTCCAATAACTACCCGCCCATTCTGCGCTCGCTCGCAGTCATCGTGCCGGGGCTAGGATGCGTCAACGGGATCGTCACGAACGATTCGCCAGTCGTCGCTTGCTCACTGGACGCCGTGACTCTCGGCGTACCTGCGCTCAAGCTTCTGGGGGGCACGATGCGGCTTGCGCTCAATGCAGGCAAGGCAGGTATCACCCAGACCTTGCCACGGCTTGCATGGTTTTCGACGTCGATCATCATGGAGTCCGCTTATGCTCATCGAGCGATGCGCGCAGCCGGAGTTCTAACGCCCTGCGTACTCGGCAGCCTTTTACGCGCAAAGGTATTGGACATTAAGGCCTTTCATGCCCTGGCCAACAGGCTGCGCAGCTACACCGTGCCTGCGAACAGTGCGACGCGGCATGTCTCCGGTATCGCCACCATTACACAACCCACCGAATGGCGAGGCCCAGCAGGGTTTGACTCATTGGCGACGGTCAGCGAAATCGACAACGTGCCCGTCCGCCGAATATCCAACGCTATGGCTGGCGGGACGGATGCGCATTACCTGCTCAATTCCGGCGTAGCCTATGGCCCGCGCTTGACCGCTCGGCAATCTGCTTCGATTTCAGTACAGGGCGGTGGCGTGATGGGCTATCCGCTGTCTGGAAGAGGCGCCGGGGGTAGCCCGATTGCAAGCCCTGATGGCGGAAAGCTGGGACGAGCGATTGATCCGTCTGAGGATCTTGCGACCGTCCTGAGCCAGAACAACATCAGCGCGACTCCGGGACAGCTTCGCGTCATAGCCAACGTGGTGGAAGACGGAACGCCATTGTTCATCTACCAAACCGGCAAGGGCAGCAAAAGTATCGCGCTGCATGACGTACACGACCGAATCTATGTGGACGCCTTCACCAACACGCGGGTTAGTGTTTTCAGGTTTTATAATCACGCCACGTTGAAAACATGGCGAGTGGATCCTGCGATTGAGGCCGGTGTCTTGCAGGTTGCCCCGCAGCGCTTGGCCGCTGGTAGAGGACAGTTGATTCAGAAGCGGCTGGATGAGATCAAGGCAGGCATCAGCGAAGGGCAATATCTGCGGCCTATCCATGTTGGGGAGCTCGCCAACGGCACGTATCCGGTGGTCAACGGCAACCACCGGCTTGCTGTTGCTTTGCAGATGCAGCTTGAGACCGTCCCCGTGCTGATTGTCTGACCGGAATCGAGGACGGGCTGCCTACCGACCCAGAAGTTTCTGCACACGAGCCCGATCTTGCGCGAACTCGGCCTCGGCCTGAGTCCGCGCAGTCTGGTAGCGCAGGATGTCGACTTTCAGGTTTTGCTGCTGATCCCGCAGATCGTCCAGCTGGTCAAGCAGCGTTTTGGGGACCGGATGCCCTGCCCGCTCTTGATCGGCCGCTTGCGTCTGCAGCACGCCTTGCTGTGTGACGAGGTTCTGGATATTGCCTTGAGCCACGACGATCAAGGCGTCGAGTTCGGCGAGCCGTCGGGTCTTGGCCCGATCGACGTCCTCGACGCTGGTGTAAAGCCGGAGCAAATGTGCGTCCGCGTCAGCTTGCAGCTTGGCCGCCTGGGCGTCGCGCAGTTCCTCGGCCGAAGGTGCAGGCGGTACCACTTGCACTACCCGGCCACGCTGATTCAGCACTTCATAACCTTTGCCCACATATTCCGAGGGCACACCCTGCCGATCAAGCACGGTCACGCCGCGACTGTCGACGTAGCGATACAAGACCATGTCGGAGGAATCGTCAGCCTGAACGCTCGCGATGCAACCCAAACCCAGCGACAAACAAAAACCCAACGTGCCCAGCTTGAGCATAAACCGCATCCTTTTGGAGGCTCAGATTCCGTATTGAGCTCGATACGCTTCTACGGCAGGTAAATGCTGTTTGAGCTCCACGTCGTCGGCCAGGTATTCAAGCACCTGATTCAACGAAACAATGCTCACCACCGGAATGCCGAAATCACGTTCGACTTCCTGAATGGCAGACAGCTCGCCGTTGCCGCGCTCCTGACGGTTCAGTGCGATCAGCACGCCGGCGGCAGTTGCACCTTGAGCCTGAATGATCTGCATGACCTCGCGAATCGCCGTGCCGGCCGTGATGACGTCGTCGATGATCAGCACATTGCCGGTCAACGGAGCCCCGACCAGACTGCCACCTTCACCATGCGCCTTGGCCTCCTTGCGGTTGAAACAC
The DNA here is from genome assembly GCF_030208975.1 of Pseudomonas sp. ME-P-057. Classification (NCBI taxonomy): domain Bacteria; kingdom Pseudomonadati; phylum Pseudomonadota; class Gammaproteobacteria; order Pseudomonadales; family Pseudomonadaceae; genus Pseudomonas; species Pseudomonas sp. ME-P-057. The sequence goes on along the minus strand of NZ_JARVSX010000001.1, from coordinate 220,536 downwards.
CAGGGCAGGTCAAGGTTGTGGTGATCGGCGAGCGCCACGGCCGTAGCAGCTGCAAGCGGAATACCTTTGTAGGCCGGGCCGAACAGAACATCGAAGGGAATGCCGCTTTCAACGACGGCGGCGGCGTAGAACTTGCCCAGTTGGGCAAGGGCCGAACCGCTGTTAAAAAGACCGGCATTGAAGAAGTAAGGACTGGTGCGCCCAGACTTCAAGGTGAACTCACCGAAGCGCAATACGCCGCGATCGATGGCAAAACGAATGAAATCGCGTTGATACGCCTGCATGAAAAAAGCCCCGAATACCACGGATTTAGCTAATTAGGTAGAGCTCGGGTATCATACACGCACGTGATTTTTGGGGCCATTTATGCGGATCATCAGTGTGAACGTTAATGGTATTCAGGCTGCAGTCGAGCGCGGTTTGCTCAGTTGGCTGCAAGCTCAGAATGCCGACGTCATCTGTCTTCAGGACACCCGCGCCTCCGCCTTTGAACTGGACGACCCGGCCTTCCAACTGGACGGCTACTTCCTATATGCCTGCGATGCCGAGGTTCCAGCCCAGGGTGGCGTGGCGCTTTACTCGCGGTTGCAACCGAAGGCGGTTATCAACGGTCTTGGTTTCGAGACGGCCGACCGTTACGGGCGATACCTGCAGGCAGATTTCGACAAAGTCAGTATCGCTACCTTGCTGCTCCCTTCCGGGATGAACGGCGATGAAGACTTGAATCAGAAATTCAAGCTCATGGACGATTTCGGCAAATACCTCGACAAGCAGCGTCGCAAACGTCGCGAGTACATTTATTGCGGCTCGCTTTATGTGGCGCAGCAGAAGCTGGACATCAAAAACTGGCGTGACAGTCAGCAATCTCCGGGCTTCCTTGCGCCGGAACGCGCCTGGATGGACGAGATCGTTGGCAACATGGGCTATGTCGATGCGCTGCGGGAAGTCAGTCGCGAAGGCGATCAGTACAGCTGGTGGCCGGATAACGAGCAGGCCGAGATGCTTAATCTGGGCTGGCGCTTCGACTACCAATTGCTAACCCCGGGCCTGCGCCGTTTTGTACGCAGCGCGCGCCTCCCACGTCAACCGCGGTTCTCGCAACATGCGCCGTTGATTGTGGACTACGACTGGACGCTCACCATCTGACGTTCGGTTGCTCAAAAAAAGCCGACATGAAGTCGGCTTTTGTTTGCCTGCAGATCGGGCAGGCGGCCGCTGTGCGCATTTCTTACTTGATCAGCCGCCAGGTGAACGGATACCGATAGGCAATCCCGTCATTGACCTTGACGCCGGCAATGATCGTCAGCACCAGTGCCCCGACCCCTACCAGCATCAACAGCGGAAAACCGATGATCACCACCATCAGCAAAAAGCAGATCATCGCAGCAATAGCGACCGTGATCTGAAAGTTCAGGGCCTCCTTGCCCTGGGCATCGATGTAGGGATCGGCCTCTTTCTTGAGCTGCCAGACGATCAGTGGTCCGAGCAAGTTGCCGAACGGGAAGATCAACCCGAAAAACGCAGCGAAATGGCAGAGCATTGCCCACTGACGGGCTTCCTTGCTGGGTGCTGGCAGCGGCGACTGACTCTCGATCATCATGCTTTCCCTATGCTGACGTAGTGTTGCGGATTAGGAGAAACCGATCAGTCGGCCAGTGCCGCCTGCTGCAGTTCAAAGATCTCGTTCATGCCTTTTTGAGCCAGTGCCAGCATGGCGTTCAGCTCTTCAGGCTGGAACGGCGCGCCCTCGGCAGTGCCCTGAACTTCGATGAAGCCGCCCGCATTGGTCATGACCACGTTGAGGTCGGTTTCGGCAGCGGAGTCTTCAAGGTAATCCAGATCCAGAACCGGCTCGCCCTGGTACATGCCCACCGATACAGCGGCAATCATTTGCTTGAGCGGATCGCCACCTTTGAGGCCGCCGCGCTTTTTGATGGACTTCAGCGCATCGATCAGGGCAACCATGGATCCGGTGATCGACGCAGTGCGCGTCCCGCCGTCCGCTTGAATCACGTCACAGTCAACGTACAAGGTGATCTCGCCCAGCTTGGACATGTCCAGTGCAGCACGCAGCGAACGCCCGATCAGGCGCTGGATCTCAAGCGTGCGACCGCCCTGCTTGCCACGACTGGCTTCACGTTGATTACGCTCGCCTGTTGCCCGGGGCAGCATGCCGTATTCGGCGGTCAACCAGCCCTGGCCCTGCCCTTTGAGAAAACGCGGAACGCCGTTTTCAACGCTGACGGTGCAGATCACCTTGGTATCACCAAACTCAACCAGCACAGAACCCTCGGCGTGCTTGGTGTAGTTGCGGGTGATGCGGATCGGGCGAAGCTGATCGGCAGCGCGACCACTTGGACGTTTCATCTGGGATACCTGTACTGGGAGACGGAAAACTGGCCTGCATTATAGAGGTGCGGGCGTTGCTTGGGACACCTAATGAGACGTTGCTCGCGAAACGCCCCGTAAAACGGCGCGGCCATACGCCGAGTCAAGACACCGCGCATCGCTTGCGACAATGCCACATTTGGGCGCACACCTCGCACTGAGCTACAATCCTGCGCCTTTACAGCCAGTCGTTTTCCTCGACGTGCGCCAGGCACTCGTGCCAGACCGGCTACCCGCAATCGCCCGAATTTATAACGCCTGAATTTATAGAGGTACGTCCCATGGTGCACAGCATGACGGCTTTTGCCCGCGCTGAACGAGCCGGCCCACAAGGCACGCTGAGCTGGGAACTGCGCTCGGTCAATCACCGTTACCTCGAACCTCACCTGCGTCTGCCGGAATCGTTTCGTGACCTGGAAGGCGCCGTGCGTGAAGCTCTGCGTCAAGGCCTGTCACGGGGCAAGATCGAATGCACGCTACGCTTTACCGAGGAGTCCGCAGGCAAGCCGCTGCAGGTCAATCGCGAGCGCGCAGGTCAGCTGGTGGCAGCAGCTGAAATCGTTGCCAGCCTGATCCAGCAGCCCGCCGCGCTGAACCCCCTTGAAGTACTGGCCTGGCCAGGCGTACTGGTCGCAGACGCCGCTGACCCACAAGCCCTGAACAACGACGCGCTGGGACTGTTCAATGAGGCGCTGGACGAACTCAAAGCTGGCCGCGCCCGTGAGGGAGCCGATCTGTCGAGACTTCTCGACGAGCGGCTGACCTCTATCAAAACCGAGGTTGCGACGTTACGCAATCTGGTACCGCAAATGCTCGCGGCCCAGCGCCAAAAGGTGCTTGATCGCTTCGCCGACATGAAGGCCGAGCTCGACCCCCAGCGCCTGGAGCAGGAGATGGTTCTGCTGGCGCAAAAAAGCGACGTCGCCGAAGAACTCGACCGGTTGAGCACTCACGTCACTGAAGTCCGTCGCGTGCTCAAAGCCGGCGGACAGGCCGGACGCCGGCTGGATTTTCTGATGCAAGAGCTCAACCGCGAAGCCAACACGCTGGGCTCCAAAGCCTTCGATCCTCGAAGCACGCAAGCCGCAGTCAACCTTAAAGTGTTGATCGAGCAGATGCGCGAACAAGTGCAGAACATTGAGTAAGGCCACCCCCAACATGACCCACAGCACCGGCACCCTTTACATTATTTCCGCCCCATCGGGCGCGGGCAAGACCAGCCTGGTCAACGCCTTGATCAACGCTCAACCGCAAATTCGCGTGTCGGTTTCCCACACCACCCGGGCCATGCGTCCGGGCGAAGTGGACGGCGTGAACTATCACTTCGTTGATCGCGCCGCGTTCGTGCGGATGATCGAGCACGGCGACTTTCTCGAACAGGCTGAGGTGTTTGGCAACCTCTATGGCACCTCGCAGAGCCATTTGCAGCAAACACTGGATGAAGGCCACGACCTGATTCTGGAGATTGACTGGCAAGGTGCCGAGCAAGTGCGCAAGCTGATGCCGAATGCTCGCTCGATTTTCATCCTGCCCCCGACTCAGCAGGCCCTGCGTCAGCGCCTGACCAATCGTGGTCAGGACAGCGACGAGATCATCGAAGGTCGCATGCGCGAAGCGGTCAGCGAGATGAGCCATTACGCAGAATACGATTACATCGTGATCAACGATGATTTCGCCACGGCGCTCGAAGACCTCAAAGCGATCTTTCGCGCCAACCTGTTGAGTCAGGAGCACCAACAACAGCGTCATAGCCAGTTGCTCGCGCAGCTTCTGGCCTGACCGGTTTTGCTCGGGAAACCGAGTCATCGCAAATCAGCGCTTCCCTAAACGCTGGTGATTTTTTAGACTGTCGAGTCCGCTCGCCCATTCGGGCACCGCGCATATCGCATTTGCTACGAGGAATACCCATGGCCCGCGTGACCGTTGAAGACTGCCTGGAACATGTAGATAACCGTTTTGAGCTGGTCATGCTCGCCACCAAGCGCTCGCGTCAACTGGCGACCGGTGGCAAAGAGCCCAAGCTGGCATGGGAAAACGACAAGCCAACCGTGGTGGCCCTGCGCGAAATCGCGGCTGGCCTGATGGATTACGCTGTTATTGCAGAAGCCGAAATCGTTGAAGATGAACCACTGTTCGCCGCATTCGAGGACGAGTCCAGCGAGGCCGTCTAAGCCTATGCCTGGTCGACGTTGCAAGGCGCAGGGTCACAGCCTTCGGCAAGGAGTTTTATCTTGCCGAGCATAGACGCCCTCGCCGATCGCCTCTCGACCTACCTCGGCGCAGACCAGGTCAACCTGGTCCGCCGAGCGTATTTCTACGCCGAACAAGCCCACGACGGTCAACGTCGTCGCAGCGGCGAAGCCTACGTCACGCATCCGCTGGCGGTGGCCAACATCCTTGCCGACATGCACATGGACCATCAGAGCCTGATGGCCGCCATGCTGCATGACGTGATCGAAGACACCGGTATCGCCAAAGAAGCGCTCTGCGCCCAGTTTGGGGAAACGGTGGCCGAACTGGTCGATGGCGTCAGCAAGCTGACCCAGATGAACTTCGAGACCAAGGCCGAAGCTCAGGCCGAGAACTTCCAGAAAATGGCGATGGCCATGGCGCGGGATATCCGTGTGATTCTGGTCAAGCTCGCCGACCGCCTGCATAACATGCGCACGCTGGAAGTGCTGTCCGGCGAGAAGCGCCGGCGCATCGCCAAAGAAACCCTGGAAATCTACGCGCCTATTGCCAACCGTCTTGGTATGCACAGCGTGCGTATCGAATTCGAGGACCTTGGCTTCAAGGCGATGTACCCGATGCGCTCGTCGCGCATTGGGCAGGCGGTCAAACGTGCCCGTGGCAATCGCAAAGAGCTGGTCAACAAAATCGAAGAGTCGCTGAGCCACTGCCTGGCGGTTGATGGCATTGAAGGCGAAGTAAGCGGTCGCCAGAAGCACCTGTATGGCATCTATAAAAAGATGCGTGGCAAGCGTCGTGCGTTCAACGAAATCATGGACGTTTATGCGTTCAGGATCATCGTTGACAAGGTGGATACCTGCTACCGCGTACTGGGCGCTGTACATAATTTGTACAAACCACTGCCCGGCCGGTTCAAGGATTACATCGCGATTCCGAAAGCCAACGGCTATCAGTCACTGCACACCACCCTGTTCGGCATGCACGGTGTACCGATCGAGATCCAGATTCGCACCCGCGAAATGGAGGAGATGGCCAACAATGGCATCGCTGCGCACTGGCTGTACAAGTCGTCGGGCGATGAACAGCCGAAGAGCACTCACGCTCGGGCACGGCAGTGGGTCAAAGGCGTGCTGGAGATGCAGCAGCGCGCCGGCAACTCGCTGGAATTCATCGAAAGCGTGAAGATCGATCTGTTTCCGGACGAGGTGTACGTGTTCACCCCGAAGGGGCGGATCATGGAGCTGCCGAAGGGCTCCACCGCAGTGGACTTCGCTTACGCAGTGCATACCGACGTTGGCAACAGCTGTATTGCTTGCCGTATCAATCGCCGTCTGGCTCCACTGTCCGAACCCTTGCAGAGCGGCTCTACAGTCGAAATCGTCAGTGCACCCGGCGCCCGTCCGAATCCGGCCTGGCTCAACTTTGTCGTCACCGGCAAAGCCCGGACGCACATCCGTCATGCGCTCAAACTGCAGCGTCGGTCGGAGTCGATCAATCTGGGCGAACGGCTGTTGAACAAAGTGCTCAACGGCTTCGACAGCACGCTGGACAAGATTCCGGCCGAACGCGTACGCCTGGTCCTCGCCGAGTACAGAGTAGAGGTCATCGAAGACCTGCTCGAAGATATTGGTCTGGGCAATCGCATGGCGTATGTGGTGGCTCGGCGATTGCTCGCCAGCGAAGGCGACCAGTTGCCAAATGCCGAGGGGCCGTTGGCCATTCGGGGCACTGAAGGTCTGGTGCTCAGCTATGCGAAGTGTTGCACGCCGATTCCGGGTGACCCTATCGTCGGCCACTTGTCCGCAGGCAAGGGCATGGTGGTCCACCTGGACAACTGCCGGAACATCACGGAAATCCGTCATAACCCCGAAAAATGCATCCAGCTGTCCTGGGCGAAAGACGTTACCGGCGAGTTCAACGTCGAGCTGCGTGTCGAGCTGGAGCATCAACGCGGCCTGATCGCCTTGCTTGCCAGCAGCGTCAACGCGGCCGACGGGAATATCGAAAAAATCAGTATGGATGAACGCGATGGTCGCATCAGCGTGGTCCAACTGGTGGTCAGTGTGCATGATCGAGTGCATCTGGCACGCGTGATCAAGAAGCTGCGCGCCCTGGCTGGCGTGATCCGCATTACTCGCATGCGCGCGTAGTCAAACCGCTAACAGGAGTTATTCATGAGCAAGACCGTCATCTCCAGCGACAAGGCCCCTGCCGCCATCGGCACTTACTCTCAGGCGATCAAGGCCGGTAACACGGTCTACATGTCGGGACAGATTCCGCTGGACCCAAAAACCATGGAGCTGGTCGAGGGTTTTGAAGCCCAGACCGTTCAGGTTTTTGAAAACCTCAAAGCAGTAGCTGAGGCCGCAGGCGGTTCGTTCAAGGACATCGTCAAGCTGAACATCTTCCTGACTGACCTGAGCCATTTCGCCAAGGTCAACGAGATCATGGGCACGTACTTCGAGCAGCCCTATCCGGCGCGTGCCGCCATCGGTGTCGCTGCGCTGCCGCGTGGCGCTCAGGTCGAAATGGACGCCATACTGGTCGTCGAGTAAATCCCGGTGCGGAGCTCATGCACGCTCCGCCTCCTCTGCACAGGAAGGACTCCGCCTATGCGCGTTGCGTTTGCCCTCTCGCTTCTGGCAGCACTGCTCAGCGGCTGCGCCAGCCACTCCAACAAAACGCCGGACGGCACCTGGATCAACCAGGCTGCAATCGACGCCGCAGCTCAAGGCGGCAATTTGCGGCAAGCGTTACTGGCTTACGGCCCCAATCTGGAATGGAACATCAACACCAAGGCAGGCCAAGCCACTGCGTCCAACGGCTTCGAGCTCAGTGAAGGCAAGATTGCCAGTAACGCCGACGGCAAGTTGCGGGTCGATTTCTATGGCAATGCGTCGGATGAGTTGACCATCAAAGGTGACGATCTGGTGCAGCGCGCCAGCGACACAGGTCCAGAACAGCACTTCCGTTCGCCGAAGGAAGCACCGCCTGCCGGAGCGCAACCTGGCACCAGCTTCGAGCGCGCGCTTTATACCGCTTATTTGGGCGGCAAATGGACGATCGTCAACGGCGACGGCCAGGGCAGTACCGTGGAATTCCTGCCAGACGGCAGCGTCAGTGGGTTACCGGGCAATGATCGCTACGCGCTGTGCCTTGCAGGCGACTGCGCGGCCATGAGCGGTGAGTACGACAGCATGTGGCTGGAAAAGGACGAGCGCGGTAATCCGTGGATCTTCGTTCGCAACGGCAAGCAGCTTGAGCTCTTCCAGGCAGTGAACAATGCACAGGCAACCGAGATGCCTGATTTGCGCCCGGGTGAGCGACGCTGGGTGCTTGAGAAGAACTGACTATCGCGTACACATGGTGGGACCGGCTTCAGCCGGGAAGAGGCCAGTACCTGCGACCTCAATTTCCCGGTTGTTAAGACGGACGCCTTCGCGGCTAAAGCCGGTCCTACCAGTCGGCGCCAAAGCAGACTAGTTCGGCTGGTCTGCCAGCATCGCCTCATACCCTTCCTGATACGTCGCATAACGGGGTCTCCAGCCCAGCGCCTTGATGCGGGCGTTGCTGCAACGTTTACTCCCGGTGCGCCGCACACTGTTTGCATCCGACCACTCGGTGACGCCCAGGCGCTTTCGCAACCAGTCGACCACTTCAGCCAAGGGCACCGGCGCATCATCGACGCCGATGTAGCAGTCTTCCAGCACCTTGCCATCTGCCGCGGCGCGCAGTAAAAACGCCAGCAGTCCGGCTGCGTCATCAGCATGAATACGGTTGCCATACAGCGGCGGCTCGCTCGCGACGCTATAGCCTTGACGTACACGGTTCATCAAATCGCTACGCCCCGGACCGTAGATGCCGGTAAGCCTGACAATGGTGGCGGCGACTCCGCTCTCCAGAGCAACCTGCTCTGCCTCGCGCATAACCTGGCCGGAAAAGCCGGTGGCTTCAGCAGGCGACGTTTCATCGACCCACTCACCTTGTTGCTGCCCGTACACACTGCTGCTGGAGACGAATATAAGACGCTTTGGTTTCTGACCGCTGCGTTCGCTCCACCCCAACACGTGTCGAAGTCCGTCCACGTAAGCAGCTCGGTAGCCCGCCTCATCCCGCTCGGTGGGCGTTGCGCAATAGACCAGAAAATCCAGCCGGCCCTCCGGCCAGTGCGCCGGAATACGGGCATCGAACAGATTGCCACTGACGGCAAGTACACCCGTGGGCAATTTCTCTATTGACCGCCGCAGGCCATAGACGGTCCAGTCGTCGGGCAACAGTTGGGAGGCGAGCCGGCTCCCGATATCGCCACATCCAGCAATCAGAACGGATGGCGCTGACATGTCCAATCTCCCCATCATTTGTTGAATTTCGGCCCGTAAATCGGACTTTAAAACCGACCATTGGGAAGCATTCTCAGGAAAAAAGAGACGCTCTTACTTTTGTTAACAAGAATTACTTGCAATAATGGCGACCCTTTGTTCTCCTCCGCTCGCCTCGCGCCAGCGTGACGCTCTCAGAACGAACACCTATTTTTATATCAGGTCGGGCCAGCATGACACCTATTCAAACTCCCGCTTCGTCAATCGCCAATCGAGGTCTGCCACGGGCAGGTCGCGCCTTTGCCGCGCTGCTTTTAAGCCTGATGCTGACGCCTGTCGCCCTCGCTGACTCCACTGCCCCCGCGCAGAAACCAGCGGTGCAGGCCGAGACACCAGCGGCCACACCGGTTGACCCTGCAGCAGCGCCAACCGTTCAAGAGTTGACACCGGCTTCTGCCCCGACTGATCCGGCGGAGCCTGCCGCGGAAGATAACAGCCTGGGCATGTCCCACGATCTCTCGCCGTGGGGCATGTACAAAAACGCTGACATCATCGTTAAAGCAGTGATGATCGGCCTGGCCATTGCGTCGGTGATTACCTGGACTATCTGGATTGCCAAGGGCTTCGAGTTGCTGGGCGCCAAGCGCCGTCTGCGCGGCGAGATTGCAGCGTTGAAACGTGCGCGCAACCTGGACGAAGCCAGCGCAGGGGCAAAGAAAGAAGGCACCCTTTCCCATTTGCTTGTGCACGACGCCATGGAAGAGATGCGCCTGTCGGTCAACACGCGTGAGCGCGAAGGCATCAAGGAACGCGTTGCTTTCCGTCTTGAGCGACTGGTCGCAGCCTGTGGCCGCAACATGAGCATGGGCACTGGCGTCCTCGCCACCATCGGTTCGACTGCGCCGTTCGTAGGCCTGTTCGGCACCGTCTGGGGGATTATGAACAGCTTCATCGGCATCGCTAAAACCCAGACCACCAACCTTGCCGTGGTTGCACCCGGCATCGCTGAAGCATTGCTGGCCACTGCACTGGGCCTGGTTGCTGCGATCCCTGCCGTAGTCATCTACAACGTCTTTGCCCGCTCCATCGCCGGTTACAAGGCTCAAGTCTCCGACGCCTCGGCGCAGGTTCTCTTGTTGGTCAGCCGAGATCTGGATCACCAGCCTGCGGCCGAGCGCAGCCAACCACCGCACATGGTAAAAATGGGGTAAACCATGGGCCTGCATTTGAAAGAAGGCGACGACGAGCTCGCCGAAAACCACGAAATCAACGTAACGCCGTTCATCGACGTCATGCTGGTGCTGCTGATCATCTTCATGGTCGCAGCACCGCTGGCGACGGTAGACATCAAAGTCGACTTGCCGGCGTCCACAGCCAAACCTGCTCCTCGACCCGAGAAGCCCGTTTTCCTGAGCGTCAAGGCGGACCAGAGCTTGTACCTGGGCGATGAAAAGGTCGCACGCGAGCAGATCGGCCAAGTGCTGGATGCCAAAACCAAGGGCAAGAAAGACACCACCATCTTCTTCCAGGCCGACAAGGGCGTGGATTACGGCGACCTGATGGACGTCATGAATGCCCTGCGCGGCGCAGGCTACCTGAAGGTGGGCCTGGTGGGTCTTGAGACGGTTGGTAAGAAATGATCAATACGCGCCAAAAACTGACGCGCTATAGCGGTAGTCTGTTGTTGGTGCTGGCGGTCCATGCCGTGGCGATCATCGTCGCATTGCGCTGGCCGTCCTCGCAGGCCATCGAACTGCCGCCAGCAGCCATGATGGTCGAGCTGGCACCTGCGCCGGAGCCAGCGCCACCACCACCGCCCAAAGTCGTGCAGCCGCCACAGCCGCCTGCGCCCGAAGAGCAACTGCCGATCCCGCCCATTGCAGAAGCGCCAAAGGCTGAGATCGCCGTTCCCAAACCGGTCAAACCCAAGCCCAAACCACAGCCGCCCAAGCCTGTGAAAAAGGTCGAGCCTCCCAAGGAAGAGAAGCCGGCAGACGACAAACCGCTGGACGCCCCGCCGTCCAACGCCAAGCCGGAGAAGTCCGCTTCACCGCAGCCGGCCGCACCCACCCCGCCAAGCAATGCATTACCTACCTGGCAGGGTGAATTGCTAAGCCACCTGAGCAAGTTCAAGCGCTACCCGGAAGACGCGCGACGTCGGGGCATGCAAGGCACCAGCCGTCTGCGCTTCGTGGTCGACGGTGAGGGCCGTGTATTGTCCTACGAGCTGGCAGGAGGTTCGGGCAGTGCTTCGCTGGATCGCGCAACGCTGGAAATGATCCGCCGCGCCCAGCCGTTGCCCAAGCCACCACCGGAATTATTGAAGAATGGATCGCTGGAAGTCGTAGCGCCTTTCGTTTATTCACTCGATAAGCGCTGAAACGATAATTTTGTCAGTCGCGACGGGTTGATAACGTGCGTCTATCGATTGCACCCGCTATGCTGGGGCCGCAACTTCATGGACGCACGTTATGACCCTCACAGAATTGCGCTATATCGTTACCCTCGCTCAAGAGCAGCACTTTGGCCACGCCGCCGAACGCTGCCATGTCAGCCAGCCGACCCTGTCGGTGGGCGTCAAAAAGCTGGAAGATGAACTCGGTGTGCTGATTTTCGAGCGCAGCAAGAGCGCCGTACGTCTGACCCCGGTTGGCGAAGGCATCGTCGCTCAAGCGCAAAAGGTGCTTGAACAGGCTCAAGGCATTCGCGAACTGGCTCAGACCGGCAAGAATCAGCTGACCGCCCCCCTCAAAGTTGGCGCGATCTACACCGTCGGCCCTTACCTCTTTCCTCATCTGATCCCTCAACTGCACCGGGTTGCCCCGCAGATGCCGTTGTACATCGAGGAAAACTTCACGCACGTACTGCGCGACAAGCTGCGTAATGGCGAGCTCGACGCGATTATCATTGCGTTGCCGTTTAACGAAGCAGACGTGTTGACCATGTCGCTCTACGACGAGCCGTTCTACGTGCTGATGCCTGCCGACCACCCCTGGACCCAGAAGAAAACCATTGATGCCTCCGCGCTCAATGACAAAAGTCTGCTGTTACTGGGTGAAGGCCACTGTTTCCGGGACCAGGTGCTTGAAGCCTGTCCGACGCTGGTCAAAGGCGGCGACGCTGCCAAGCACACCACCGTAGAGTCCAGTTCGCTGGAAACCATCCGCCACATGGTCGCGTCCGGACTGGGCGTCTCGATCCTGCCGATGTCAGCGGTCGATAGCCATCATTACGCGCCCGGCGTGATCGAAGTGCGTCCGCTGTCGCCTCCTGTGCCGTTCCGCACGGTGGCAATCGCCTGGCGCGCCAGCTTCCCTCGGCCGAAAGCCATCGAAATCCTGGCTGACTCAATTCGTCTGTGCTCCGTGGCTCGTCCCAAAGCGCAGGCTGAAGCGAGCTGACTGACGGTATGACGGAGCTGTCTCATGTCTCGGTCACGGCGCTGAAAGGCGTCGGCGAGGCCATGGCTGAAAAGCTGTCGAAAGTCGGTCTTGAGAACATTCAGGACGTGCTGTTCCACCTGCCGCTGCGCTATCAGGACCGTACCCGGGTTGTGCCCATTGGCCAATTGCGCCCGGGCCAGGACGCCGTGATCGAAGGCGTGGTGAGCGGCGCCGACGTGGTGATGGGCAAGCGCCGTAGCTTGCTGGTCCGACTCGGCGACGGCACGGGTGTGTTGAGCTTGCGCTTTTACCATTTCAGCAATGCCCAGAAAGACAGCCTCAAGCGCGGCACTCATGTGAGGTGCTACGGCGAAGCCAGGCCCGGCGCGTCAGGACTTGAGATCTACCACCCGGAGTATCGCGCGATCACTGGCGACGAACCCGTCCCGGTGGAGCAAACGCTGACTCCCATCTACCCGACCACCGAAGGCCTGACTCAGCAGCGACTGCGGCAGTTGTGCCAGCAAAGCCTGTCGATGCTCGGACCCAAAAGCCTGCCCGACTGGCTGCCGGACGAGCTGGCACGCGATTACCAACTGGCTCCGCTGGCTGACGCCATCCATTACCTGCACAACCCTCCCGCCGATGCCGACGTTGAAGAGCTTGCGTTGGGCCACCATTGGGCGCAGCACCGGTTGGCGTTCGAGGAGTTGCTGACCCACCAACTCTCCCAGCAACGCCTGCGCGAAAGCCTTCGCTCCCAACGCGCGCCTGCACTGCCGGCGGCCAAGTGCTTGCCAAAGAAATTCCTCGCCAACCTCGGATTTCCGCCCACAGGCGCGCAGCAGCGCGTCGGTAACGAAATCGCCTACGACCTGAGTCAGCCCGAGCCGATGCTTCGGCTTATTCAAGGCGACGTGGGTGCTGGCAAGACGGTTGTCGCTGCACTTGCGGCTTTGCAAGCTCTCGAAGCGGGCTATCAAGTTGCGCTGATGGCACCGACCGAAATCCTCGCGGAACAGCACTTCATCAACTTCACCCGCTGGCTGGAGCCGCTTGGCATAGAAACCGCCTGGCTGGCCGGGAAGCTGAAAGGCAAGGCACGCGCGGCATCCCTGGCGCAGATTGCCGGTGGCACTCCCATGGTGGTCGGGACCCATGCCTTGTTTCAGGACGAGGTGCAATTCAAGAACCTGGCGTTGGTCATCATCGATGAACAGCACCGTTTCGGGGTTCAGCAGCGTCTGGCTTTGCGCAAAAAAGGTGTGGGCGGCTCAATGTGCCCACATCAGTTGATCATGACTGCCACCCCTATCCCGCGCACGCTGGCGATGAGCGCCTACGCCGACCTGGACACCTCGATACTTGACGAACTGCCACCGGGTCGTACCCCGGTGAACACCGTTCTGGTGGTCGACAGCCGGCGTATTGAAGTCGTCGAGCGGGTGCGCAATGCGTGCGCCGAGGGTCGGCAAGCGTACTGGGTGTGCACACTGATCGAGGAGTCGGAAGAGCTGACATGCCAGGCGGCCGAGACGACATTCGAGGAGTTGACGAGCGCGCTGGGCGAGCTCAAGGTCGGCTTGATTCACGGGCGCATGAAGGCGGCCGAGAAAGCCGCTGTCATGGCCGAATTCAAGCAGGGCAACTTGCAGCTGCTGATTGCGACGACAGTCATCGAAGTGGGTGTCGACGTCCCCAACGCGAGCCTGATGATTATCGAAAATCCGGAACGTCTGGGGCTGGCTCAGCTCCACCAATTGCGCGGGCGGGTCGGTCGCGGCAGTGCGGCCAGTCACTGCGTGCTGCTCTACCATCCGCCGCTTTCGCAGATTGGTCGTCAGCGACTGGGCATCATGCGTGAAACCAACGATGGCTTCGTTATTGCCGAGAAGGATCTGGAACTGCGCGGTCCTGGTGAGATGCTCGGTACGCGCCAGACGGGGCTGCTACAGTTCAAAGTCGCCGATTTGATGCGCGATGCTGATTTGCTTCCTGCGGTACGAGACGCCGCACAGGCGCTGCTCGAACGCTGGCCACAGCATGTCAGCCCGCTGCTGGAGCGCTGGCTGCGCCACGGTCAGCAGTACGGGCAAGTGTGATGCAGTCTTCGCTCCATCAGCGTGTCTCACCTCTATAACAACCAAGCTGGTTATACTTCAGCAATTGTAGGAATCTGGATACAGGCCATGACAGAAGCTGCCCACATCGACGCGACCCCACACTGCCCTGCTGTCATTCGGCAGTTGCTCGGCAAAGCCGCCATCAACTTCCAGGAAGTGACTGACAACGAGGCTTTGCCTCTTGATCAGAAGGTGCAGGCCATCCTGGTTGATGACTCGGTTGGCGCGCTGTTCATCCTGTTTCCGCAAAACCAGCTGCTCGATCTCAATCGCATCACCGAGTTGACCGGTCGCAAGTTGAAAGCCGTGCCTAAAGAGTCGCTCGACCTCATGCTGATCAAGCATAAGTTGGGCACGCTGCCCGGCCTGCCATCCTTGACCAGCTCGCCTTGTCTGTATGAAGAACGCATTCTGTCGGGTTCTACCGTTCTGATCGACTCGGGCGAGCCGGGCCTGCTGCTGGAAATCAGCAGCGAAGACTTCAAAACGTTATTGGCCAAGGCAAGCGCCGCCCGCTTTGGCGAACCAGTGACGTCTGTCATTCCTAACCTCACACGTCCCGATGACGACCGCGAGGAGATCACCAAGGCTGTACAGAACTTCACCGCCCGGCGCATTCAGCAGCGCCTGGAATCTACGGTTGAAATCCCGCCGCTGGCCGACACCGCGCAGAAGATCATCAAACTGCGTGTCGACCCCGACGCCACCATTGATGACATCACCGGCGTGGTCGAGACCGATCCGGCACTGGCTGCACAGGTTGTCAGCTGGGCGGCGTCACCGTACTACGGCTCGGCCGGCAAAATCCGTTCGGTAGAAGACGCGATCGTTCGGGTACTGGGCTTTGATCTGGTCATCAACCTTGCACTTGGCCTTGCGCTGGGCAAAACCCTGGCGTTGCCCAAGGATCACCCGCAGCAGGCGACCCCTTACTGGCAGCAGTCAATCTATACCGCCGCGATCATCGAGGGCCTCACACGCGCCATGCCGCGCGCCGAGCGCCCGGAAAACGGGCTTACATACCTTGCCGGGTTGCTTCACAACTTTGGTTACTTACTGCTCGCACACGTATTTCCGCCACACTTTTCGCTGATCTGCCGTCAGATCGAAGTGAACCCGCATTTGCATCACAGCTTCGTCGAGCAGCACTTGCTGGGCATCACGCGCGAACAGATCGGTTCGTGGCTGATGCGCAATTGGGACATGCCGGAAGAGTTGGTCATCGCTCTGCGCTTCCAGCACGATCCTCACTACGCAGGCGAGCATCACAAATACGCGAACCTGGTGTGTCTCGCGGTGAGATTGCTGCGCAAGGAAGGCATCGGTTCAGGCCCGATGGAGGCCATCCCGGACGAACTGCTCGAGCGCTTGAAGCTCTCTCGCGAGAAGGCTCAGGACGTCGTGAAGAAAGTGCTGGAGGCCGAGGTGCTGTTGCGCGAACTGGCTGCCCAGTTCAGCTGATTTCCGAGTATCCAGCGGCGCCTTGAAGCAATTTCAGGCGCCGCTTTGCTCGCAAGCGCGGCGTGTCAACGCTGGAATGCCGAATGACACAGCGCGGTCGCCAGCAAGCCGCGCCTACAAGTTTGTGGCGCCTACTTCTTCTTGCGCGGCTTCAGATACTTTGTGAGCCCCTGAAACCACATCACCAGCCCTGTATTGCCGATGACCTGAATATTTTTGTCCTGAATGCCCTGCATAAAGGCCAGTTGCTTGTTCCGGGCCTGCATCGTGGCGAAGCCATATTCGGCGTCTTTGAACGAAATGACAAAGGCGGGCGCAGCGAAGGTACCAGCGCGGCTCCTGACGCGCTGATCACGCACAACGAAGTGCCTGGCGATTTTTCCATCAGCGGTCTGCAGTTGAAACGCCAAGTCCTTGCCTGCAAGTTGCTGCTGAAATGCAGGGTTGTTGCGGCTGGCTCTGGCCATCAACAGGCCCAACATCCAGAGTAAAAAACGAAACTTCATGCGTGAGGCCTCAAGGGAGCGACTGCGTCGGCGAATGTGCGCAGTGTAGCGAGCTTGAGCGGTCGATGAATGAGCAGAACCGGCGGGTCGCAAAGTGGCGCGCCATACCCTGCAAACGACGCGGCGATTTTTCGTATTGCCATAAAAAATGGGCATGCCGGTTGACCGGCATGCCCATTTTTTTGCTGCTCGCCTGTTTAGGGCATTCAGCCAATTACTTTTTCTTGGCAGCGGGCGCTTTGGTTGCTGCGGCTTTGGCCGGCTTGGCTTCTTTGGCTGCTGCAGCCGGTTTGGCTGGCTTGGCCGGCTTGATCGAGTCAGGGTTGACGCTGTCTTTGAGGAACTTGCCTGGCTTGAACGCCACAGTGTTGCTGGCCTTGATCTTGACTGGCTCACCGGTTTGAGGATTTTTACCTGTGCGGGCACCACGATGGCGCTGCAAGAACGTGCCGAAGCCAACCAGCGTAACGCTGTCTTTCTTGTGCAGTGCGTTGGTGATTTCGTCGAGGACGGCGTTGAGGACGCGATTGGCTTGTTCTTTGGTGAGATCTGCTTTCTCGGCGATAGCCGCTGCAAGTTCTGGTTTGCGCATATGTAGCCTCTTTTACGGTTTTTTGTTTTTATGTCCCGTGCAGCCCTTGCGGACAGCGAGCAGGTGCCGCAACTGCTCTACGTTGCGGCAGACCGGAATGAGAATGGCACGCCGCCGACCCCCGCGCCAGTACAGGGGCTGCGTTTGTTTCAACTAAAAGAAGGCTTATCCGACAGAACGACAGGTATTTATGCCAGCAGCGAAGGCAACGCTTTGTTCAGCGCAAGCTTCTCCATCACGGCAGTGCCTGTCAGCGCATAACCCAGCAAGTTACCTTCCGGGTCGCGGCACAGCGCTTTGATGTCAGCGCCCTCGCCTTCGACGGCCCATGTGCCCTCAGAGCCCTTGGGCGGCGGCGACACCACCAACGGACAGACCGGTGTTTTGACAGTGACCGGCATGGGGCCATAGCTAACGGCTGCAGGCGTACCGTTCAGGGTCTGCGCCAAGGCACGCGCGCAGTTCATCAATGGCATGACGTAAAGCAGGTTGAGCCCATCGACCTCTGCACAGTCACCCAACGCATAGATGTTGGCGTGCGAGGTTTGCAGCTGCCGGTCAACCACGACGCCGCGTCCGATCTCGAGCCCGGCTGCGGCCGCCAGATCCGTTCGAGGGCGCAAGCCGATCGCAGACACCACTAGGTCGCAATGCAGCACTTCGCCATCGGACAAATGCGCCTCAAGTCCGTCTGCGGCGCGCTCAAGACGCGTCAACAGCGGCCCGAGATGGAAACGCGCGCCCAGGCTCTCCAGCCCGGCCTGAACAGCCGCGGCCGCCTGTGAGGGCAGCAGCGTGGGCATTACCTGCTCGCATGGGGCCACGACATCGACCTCGTAGCCGCCCAGAATAAGATCATTGGCGAATTCGCAGCCGATCAGTCCCGCGCCCAGGATCAGCACCCGTCGCTTTCCGGCGGCAGCGGCACGAAAGCGCGCGTAGTCTTCGAGATCATTGATCGGAAATACGGCATCACCGGCGTCACCCGCCACCGGTACGCGCACCGTTTCCGCCCCCCAGGCCAAGATCAAATCACGGTAGTACACGGCCTCCTCGCCCACCCACAGACGCTTGTGTCCAGGGTCAATGCCGCTGACGCGCGTATGCGTGCGGACTTCGGCCTTAAGCTGCTCGGCCATTGTCCCTGGTTCAGCCATGCTCAGGCCGTCCGCTTCCTTGTTCTTGCCGAAGCCGGTAGAGAGCATCGGCTTGGAGTACGAGCGGCCGTCGTCGGCCGTGATCAGCAGCAGCGGCGTCTCGCCATCCAGCTTGCGAAATTCTCGAGCGAGGTTGTAGCCCGCGAGGCCGGTGCCGATGATCACGACAGGTGCGTTCATTGAGTTCTCCAAAGGGGGTTGGGGTCGTCGGCGGATTAGCCGATTTCGATCATTTCAAAATCCATTTTGCCAACGCCGCAGTCGGGACACAGCCAATCTTCGGGTACGTCCTGCCAAAGGGTGCCAGGCGCGATACCGTCATCCGGCCAGCCATCGGCTTCGTTATAGATCAGGCCACAGACTATGCATTGCCACTTTTTCATCGCTCGGTTCTCTTGGTTTCAGGCTAGACGTCCCACACGCTCCGCTGTCTTCGCGAAGTTTATCGAATGGGTCAGGCCTTGTACTGATCACCGCGCGATGACGCAAGTTTCATCGATACAGCGGTCACAGACTTTTAGGAACTGGTCGAATGTGACTAGCCTGGAGCGCGTCAGCGGCGACACCGCGAAACATAGGGTGCCCACAACGGCCCCTTCCCGGCTAAAGCCGGTCCCACTAACACCGCATACCCAGTGGGGCTGGCTTTAGCTGGTCCCACTAACACCGCATATCCAGTGGGGCTGGCTTTAGCTGGTCCCACTAACGCCGCATATCCAGTGGGACTGGCTTTAGCCGGGAAGGCGTCAGTTGACTCAGCGCAAAAAAGGGCGGCGCTTCGGTCGTCGGTCAGCAATCGCAATCATGCTAAGCTCGCCGCATCGATGGCCGCCAATATTCGTTCCCCGTGACCCAGCAAACCCCTGCCTTTCCAGCGCCCGTGTGGCTACTTCGCGATCAAGTTCCCGAATCACCTTCGCCCCTTGTTCTCGAGTGGCTGTTTCACGAAGACTCCCTCACTCGACGCCTGACCCGCCTTTCTGATAACCGATTCAGCGTGAAGCCGCTGTATGAAGGATGGCAACGGCTGCGCGACGATGAATGCAGTCTGCTGCAACTGCCCGCAGGCAGCGAAGGTTGGGTGCGTGAGGTCTATTTGCTCGGCGACGATGAACGATGGGTATTTGCCCGCAGCGTTGCTGGCCGCACCGCGCTGGAACGCGACGGTCTGCACATGGACGCACTCGGTACCCGTTCCCTGGGGGAATTGTTGTTCAGCGATAAAGCCTTTGAGCGCGGCCCTTTGCAGGTGTGCCGTTACCCGGCGCAGTGGTTGCCGGAGGCTGACTCGCAGCCGGATCTATGGGGTCGCCGCTCCTGCTTCAGCCGAGCAGCGTTGAGCATTCTGGTGGCGGAAGTGTTCCTGCCCACTGCCTGGCGCGCCATCAACGCCACCCACCCGCTGCACGCTCAGGAGAATCGTTGATGTACGTGTCATTGCTCAAGTCTCTGAACCGTCTGCATCCACGCGTCTGGGACTTCATCCAGCTCACGCGCATCGACAAGCCCATCGGCGTTTACCTGTTGCTCTGGCCCACACTCTGGGCCGTGTGGATCGCAGGCAAAGGCTCGCCATCCCTGAGTACGCTGTTCATCTTCGTCGTCGGCGTGTTTCTGATGCGCGCGGCGGGCTGCGTGATCAACGACTATGCCGACCGCAAGGTGGACGGCCACGTCAAACGTACCGAGCAGCGGCCGCTGGTCAGTGGCAAGGTAAAGCCTAAAGAAGCCTTGACGCTCTTTGCTGTGCTGGTGGCGCTGAGCTTCATACTGGTCTTGTTCACCAATGCGACCACCATCTGGCTGTCTGTCGGCGGGCTGGCCCTTGCGGCCTGTTACCCGTTCATGAAGCGCTACACCTACTACCCTCAGGTGGTATTGGGCGCCGCGTTTTCCTGGGGCATGCCCATGGCGTTTACCGCTGAAACCGGTGAGCTGCCCGCCGCTGCCTGGCTGCTGTACATCGCCAATCTTCTATGGACGGTAGGGTACGACACGTACTACGCGATGACGGACCGCGAAGACGATTTGAAGATAGGCGTGAAGTCGACCGCCGTACTGTTCGGCGACGCTGACAGAGTGATCATCCTGACGCTGCAATGCCTGGCGTTGCTTTGCCTGATGCTCGCGGGTTCACGCTTCGAGCTGGGCCTGTACTTCTTCATCGGCCTGCTCACAGCGGCGGGTTGTTTTGTATGGGAATTCTGGTCAACGCGGGACAAGGATCCGCAGGCCTGCTTCAAGGCTTTCCTGCACAACCACTGGGCAGGGCTGGCGATTTTTGTGGGCATCGTCCTGGACTATGCGCTGCGTTGACCCAGCCGGCCAACGCAGCAGCAAGCTCAGATCAGGGCTTTGCGATGTGCCAGACGTCGCCTTTGCCGTCACCGGTTTTGTCGCCAGCGGCTTTGTCATTTTTGAAGGTATACAGCGGCTTGCCTTTATAAACCCACTGCGAGGCGCCGTCGTCGCGCTTGATGATGGTCCAGTCGCCCTCAGCCTTGTCGCTTGAGCTGGCAGTCAGCGGCGGCCAGTCGGTTGCGCATTGATCGTTGCACACCGATTTGCCCGCAGAGGTGTCCTTGTCATAGGTGTAGAGGGTCATGCCTTTGTGATCGGTCAGCGCTCCATCGCTAGTCATTGCAGGCGCCGCTGCGAATGCCATGCCGGAGGATGCCAGCGCAGCCGCGGACAAAAGACGTACCAGTGCGGAAGAAATTCGGGTCATGGATGAATCCTCTATTGTCTGTCGTTGTGTGGACATTTCTTGTAGGACAAGCCGTCAGCTTAGCGCTAGACCTCCCGATAAGCCTAGTCCGAACTAACCTGTCACACGACTGCAATAATTCCGTTATCTAATGCGGCCCAAGACAGATAAATGACATGAGGTTCGAGGCATGGTTGGCAGGAGCATTCTGATCGTCGACGACGAAGCGCCCATTCGCGAAATGATTGCCGTCGCACTGGAGATGGCTGGCTATGACTGCATCGAGGCCGAAAACTCGCAACAGGCTCACGCCGTTATCGTCGACCGCAAGCCGGACCTCATCCTGCTTGACTGGATGCTGCCCGGGACATCCGGCATCGAGCTGGCTCGCCGTCTGAAGCGCGACGAGCTCACCGGCGATATTCCGATCATCATGCTCACGGCCAAAGGCGAAGAAGACAACAAGATCCAGGGCCTTGAAGTCGGCGCCGACGACTACATCACCAAACCCTTCTCCCCCCGCGAGCTGGTCGCCCGGCTCAAGGCCGTGCTGCGTCGGGCTGCGCCGAATGACGGCGAATCGCCCATCGAAGTGGGCGGCTTGCTGCTGGACCCGATCAGCCACCGCGTGACCATCGACGGTACTCCTGCCGAGATGGGCCCGACCGAATACCGCCTGCTGCAATTCTTCATGACCCACCAGGAACGCGCCTACACCCGCGGGCAGCTGCTCGATCAGGTCTGGGGCGGAAACGTTTACGTCGAAGAGCGCACCGTGGATGTCCACATCCGGCGTCTGCGCAAAGCCCTCGGCGAGGCTTACGAAAATCTGGTACAAACCGTCCGCGGTACTGGCTACCGTTTCTCCACCAAAAGCTGAGAAAGCTTTCGGCAGCGATTCAGACCGCTGAAGACAAGGACGCGTTAATTGAATCACAACTGGCATGGCACCCTGATCCGCCACTTGCTGATGTTGGTCACAGTCTCGCTGCTGGCCGGTTTGATCAGCGGCCATTACGGCGGGTGCCTGGCAATCGGTCTGGGGCTGTATCTGGCCTGGACCCTCAAACAGCTGCTGCGCCTGCACGAATGGCTTCGCCATCACAAACCCGACGAGCCACCGCCAGACGGTTACGGTTTATGGGGTGAGGTCTTTGACAGCATCTACCATCTGCAACGTCGCGACCAGCGCGTCCGCGGTCGGCTGCAGGCGGTAATCGACCGCGTTCAGGAATCCACAGCCGCGCTGAAAGACGCCGTGATCATGCTCGACAGCGACGGCAATCTGGAGTGGTGGAACCGTGCGGCTGAAACACTGCTGGGCTTGAAGACCCCGCAAGACAGCGGCCAGCCTGTGACCAATCTGGTGCGCCATCCGCGCTTCAAAGAATACTTCGAGCACGCCAATTACGCCGAACCGCTGGAAATCCCGTCGCCGGTCAATGACCGTCTGCGCATTCAGATGCTGATCACGCGCTACGGCAATAATGAGCACCTGATGCTGGTCCGTGACGTGACGCGTATGCACCAGCTGGAGCAGATGCGCAAAGACTTCGTCGCCAACGTGTCGCATGAGTTGCGCACACCGCTGACGGTGATCTGCGGTTACCTGGAGACGCTGCTGGACAACGTCGAAGAGGTGAATCCGCGCTGGGTGCGTGCGCTGCAGCAGATGCATCAACAAGGCGGACGCATGCAGACGCTGCTCAACGACTTGCTGTTGCTGGCCAAACTGGAAGCCACCGACTACCCGTCCGACAATCAGCCCGTGGCGGTTTCCGCTTTGCTGCAAAGCATCACCAACGATGCGCAGGCCCTGTCGGGGAGCAAGAATCAGCACATCACCCTGGAACTGGAAAGCGATGTCAGCCTCAAGGGCAGTGAGGCGGAACTGCGCAGCGCGTTCTCGAACCTGATCTTCAATGCCGTCAAATACACGCCGGCCGAGGGCAAGATCCGCATCCGTTGGTGGAGCGATGGGCGCGGTGCGCACCTGAGCGTGCAGGACTCGGGCATTGGCATCGACAGTAAACACATTCCGCGCCTGACCGAACGTTTCTACCGCGTCGACTCCAGCCGCGCATCCAACACCGGTGGCACCGGTCTGGGCCTGGCCATCGTCAAACACGTGCTGTTGCGCCATCGGGCAGCGCTGGAGATCAACAGCGTGCCTGGCAAGGGCAGCGTGTTTATCTGCAACTTTGCCCCCAACCAGATGACCAAGCCCTAGGCAAGCCTGTGGATAGCCGCTAAATTGCCCCCTTACGCCCTCTAATTGTGAGGGCTTGTTTCATTCCCCCTTCAAAACGGAACCTGCAAAACCCCATCATGGACCCTTCCCCTGGTATCAGCCTGGCTTCACTCTTCGCCGACTTCGGCATGATTCTTTTCGCAATGGTGTTGGTTCTGCTCAACGGATTCTTCGTTGCGGCTGAGTTCGCCATGGTCAAACTGCGCTCAACCCGGGTTGAGTCGATCGCCGACAACAACGGTTGGCGCGGACGCATATTGCGCACGGTTCACAGTCAGCTGGACGCTTATCTCTCTGCCTGCCAGCTGGGTATTACCCTGGCGTCGCTGGGACTGGGCTGGGTCGGCGAGCCGGCGTTCGCGCATTTGCTCGCGCCCCTGCTTGAAACCGTAGGCGTGGAATCGCCCGAGGTCGTCAAAGGCGTATCGTTTTTCAGTGCCTTTTTCATGATTTCTTATCTGCACATCGTCGTCGGTGAGCTTGCGCCCAAATCCTGGGCCATTCGCAAGCCTGAGTTGCTGTCGCTGTGGACCGCAGTGCCGCTCTATCTCTTCTACTGGGCCATGTACCCGGCTATCTACCTGCTCAACGCCAGTGCCAACGGCATTCTGCGCATTGCAGGCCAGGGCGAGCCCGGTCCGCATCACGAGCACCATTACAGCCGTGAAGAGCTCAAGCTGATCCTGCATTCAAGCCGCGGTCAGGATCCTAGCGATCAAGGCATGCGCGTGCTGGCTTCCGCTGTGGAAATGGGCGAGCTGGAAGTGGTGGATTGGGCCAACTCCCGTGAAGACATGGTCTCGCTGGAATTCAACGCGCCGCTCAAGGAAATCCTGGCGATGTTCCGCCGCCACAAGTTCAGCCGATACCCGGTGTATGACTCGGACCGCAACGAATTCGTGGGTTTGCTGCACATCAAGGATTTGCTGCTGGAGCTGGCGGCGCTGGATCACATTCCCGAATCGTTCAACCTGGCCGAGCTCACACGGCCGCTGGAGCGCGTGTCCAAGCACATGCCGCTTTCGCGCCTGCTGGAGCAGTTTCGTCAGGGCGGCGCGCACTTTGCGTTGGTCGAAGAAGCTGACGGCAAGATCATCGGCTATCTGACGATGGAAGACGTGCTGGAGGTGCTGGTCGGCGATATTCAGGACGAACACCGCAAGGCGGAGCGCGGGATTCTGGCGTATCAGCCTGGCAAACTGCTGGTACGCGGCGACACGCCGCTGTTCAAGGTCGAGCGCCTGCTGGGCATCGACCTGGACCACGTGGAAGCCGAAACCCTCGCAGGCCTGATCTACGACAGCCTCAAGCGCGTGCCCGAGGAGGAGGAAGTCATGGAGGTCGAAGGCCTGCGTATCATCATCAAAAAGATGAAAGGCCCCAAGATTGTGCTGGCGAAGGTGTTGAAGCTGGATTGATCTGGCCGCACGCCAGATCTCGGCTCCTCGTCTAACGGCCTCAGTGCACCCGAGCACGGGCAAGCCACGCTCGGGCTTGGGACTTGGGCTTGGGCTTGGGCTTGGGCTTGGGCTTGGGACTTCACGATTCGCGGGGGTGCGATGCGTCAAGCTGGTACAGATTCCGTAGGAGCCGGCTTGCTGGCGAACCCGATCAGGCATTCACCCTTGCAGCGTCTGACCACATGCATTCGCCAGCAAGCCGGCTCCTACGAGTGGATTGCCACGCAATCACCTTATGACTACGACTGCTTCCGTAAACGCCGAACCAACGGTATCGGCTAGTTTACGGGCGAACCGACGACGACCGCTGTTGTAACCGCTAAACCAGCAGAACCGGCTAGTTTGCGGGCGAACCCGAATCTGTAGGAGCCGGCTTGCTGGCGAACGCGGTAGGTCAGCCAAGACCCATTGCGCAGGTAGATCGCATTCGCGGGCAAGCGCGCTCCTACACAGGTCGCGCTTCTCCGGCAGCGGTTTAATTCCCGCCGATGGCGAAATTCGGCAAGCTCTGGACCGGTTGCGAGAACTCGTACGGAATCGACTCCAGCGCCAGCCCCACATTGCGTTGCACCACGAAGTGCAGGTGGGGGCCGGTGCTGTTGCCGGTGTTGCCAGAGCGCCCGAGTGGCGCACCAACGACCACACGCTGACCTTCCTTGACGCTCACCGAACCCTGCTGCAGGTGCAGATAAACGCCCATGGTGCCGTCATCATGCAGGATGCGCACAAAATTGCCTGACGGGTTAGCACCTCGACCAGACTGGGCGTTTTCGGTCTTGATCACCGTACCGCCACGCGCGGCGATGATTTGCGTGCCTTCTGGCATGGCGATGTCGATGGCGTATCGGCTTTTGGCGCCAACATGGCTGTAGGAACCATTGGCGCCCTGACTGATGCGAAACGGGCCGCCTACCCAAGGCAGCGGATAGCGATACGCGAAGCCGCTTGCGGAGGTGCTGCGCTGGGGGTCGCCCACGATTGATCGCAAGCTGGGCTTATAAGCCATGGCCTTACTGGCGACTTGCGGGCTGAGAGCGATAAGACGTTCGTTGCTGCGCGCTGCAATGGTGCGGCGAATGACTTGGTCCGAAACGCCGACCACGTTCTTTACACCGGCCAGACGCAGCTCGACTTCCACCGGCGCGTAAAGATCGTTTCGTACGTACAAGCTGTCGCTGCCGTTGGCTTTCTTGACGCTGAGGCGCACTTGGCTGTCGATGCGCTCGACCATGCGTTCGCGCAGCTTCATGACCTCAGCACCGCGCACGGGCTGATCGGTGAAAGAGACCACTCCATTGGCGTCGGTAAACCGATAGATAGTCACTGCCGCGGCGGTCTGCGTGGCCAGCAGTAAGGCACAGACAACCAGCACGCGCTCTAACATCTGGACAGGCCTGGTAAGTGAAAGGATGGCGCCCAGCCTAACAGCGATGACGACGCAAAAGGACTCATCCGAATCAATCGGTAATAGACGAAGCGTCAAGGAAATCGCGTCAGCACGGGGCGCGATGTGAGGTGCAATTTCTATGCTGAGTGCGAGTGCGGTTCGTCAGGCAGTTCTGACGGACGTAAAGATGGCGCTATTGCTCGGTAGCGCAGCAACGACGCTACCGTTGCAAGTGCGCTGCGCGCGAAGACGGATGAAGAACGTTTGGACGGCTGTTCCGAAGTCTTCGCGAGCAAAGCCATTGCCTGCCTCAAGCGCCAGGGACGAAGTGCTTCTGCGCGGTGCCACGGGCGATCAGCCGCGAGAGGTAATCCAGCTTCTGCGTGTCCTGGTCGACGAAGCGGAAGGTCAACTGCAGCCACTCGCTGTCTGGCTTCTGTTCAAACGCAGCGATAGCGTGCAGATACCCGTTAAGGCGCGCTACTTCTGCGTTGTCGCCCTGCTCCAGGTCGAGCACGGCGCTGTCCAGAATCTGCGGCAATACCTCGCCACGACGGACCAGCAGCGAAGCTTCCTTGAGCGTCAGCGCTTTAATTACGCAGGGCTGATTGCCAGTGGGAAGGCGCAATTGCCCTTGGCCACGACCCGTTGGCGCAGCGGAAGGGGCAGCTTTGGCCACAGGCTGCATCAGAGGCTTGGCGGCCTGTGGTGCTGCCGATAGACCCGGGGCCTGGCTGACCACTTCGGGGCGGTTGCCCGTCAAGGCACTGAGCGAGTCGTTGGCGAACGCCGCGTTTACCCGTGCGGGTCCGCTGGACATCAATGCGTCCAGTTTGCCGACCTTGTGCAACGCTTTTTTGACCTTGGTCAGCAATTGCTCGTTGGTGAAAGGCTTGCCGATGAAGTCCGACACGCCGGCCTGGATCGCCTGAATCACGTTCTCCTTATCGCCACGGCTGGTGACCATGATGAACGGCATGGTCTTCAGGCTTTCCTGCTGACGGCACCAGGTCAGCAACTCGAGCCCGGACATCTCGGGCATTTCCCAGTCACACAACACCAGATCAAACACTTCACGGCTCAGCAGGACTTGCGCCTTGCGCCCGTTGACTGCGTCTTCCAGGGCAATTCCCGGGAAGGCATTGCGCAATCCTTTCTTGACCAGATCGCGGATGAACGGCGCGTCATCCACCACCAATACACTGACTTTACTCATCGACGCTCCTGATGGCGTGTTCACCGTAAGTGGCGAGCATTCGCTGGCGGGTAGCCAGCTGCCAAACTGTTTGACGACACCGGGACTTTTATTCGCGGGTGACTTAAAAAAAGACGGACCGGAAAAACAAAAACGCCCGGCGGTTGCCAGGCGTTTTATCTCAGGCAATCTTATTTATCGTCAGGGGCGTCCAGAACATTAATCCTTTCGGCGGTCAGGCCTTTGACTTCTTCCTGCATACGCTTGAGCCCCAAGTGACGAACGTCGGTGCCACGCACCAGATAGATCACCAGCTCGGAGATGTTGCGCGCGTGGTCGCCAATACGTTCCAGAGAGCGCAGCACCCAAATCACGTTCAGCACGCGAGAGATCGAACGCGGGTCTTCCATCATGTAAGTGACCAGCTCGCGGAGCGCGGTTTTGTACTCACGATCAATGTTCTTGTCGTACTGGGCAACCGACAACGCCAGATCGGCGTCGAAACGGGCGAACGAGTCCAGCGCATCGCGCACCATCTTGCTGACCTGGTCGCTGATGTGGCGCACCTCGACATAACCACGCGGGGACTCGCCCTCTTCGCAGAGCTGGATCGCACGACGAGCGATCTTGGTGGACTCATCGCCGATGCGTTCAAGGTCGATGACCGATTTGGAGATGCTGATGATCAATCGCAGATCGGACGCTGCCGGCTGTCGACGGGCCAGAATGCGAAGGCATTCTTCATCGATGTTGCGCTCCATCTGGTTGATGCGGTCGTCCACTTCGCGCACCCGCTGGGCCAGGCCGGAATCGGCTTCAATCAACGCAGTGACCGCGTCGTTGACCTGCTTCTCGACCAGACCACCCATTTCCAGCAGGTGGCTGCGAACTTCTTCCAGTTCAGCGTTGAACTGCTGGGAGATGTGATGTGTATGGCTGTCTTTGATCATGAGTGTCCGTCCGATTGATTGCGCGGTGGTTCAGGGCTGACGAAACACGTGCTAGCCGTAACGACCGGTTATGTAGTCTTCAGTCTGTTTCTTGGTCGGATTGGTGAACAACGTATCTGTGTCCCCGTATTCGACCACCTTGCCCATGTACAGAAACGCGGTGTAATCCGACACGCGCGCCGCCTGCTGCATGTTGTGGGTAACGATCACAATGGTGTATTTGGATTTCAGTTCGTAGATCAGTTCTTCGACTTTTAGCGTCGAAATCGGGTCGAGCGCGGAGCATGGCTCATCAAGCAGCAACACCTCAGGTTCGACGGCGATAGTGCGGGCAATCACCAGACGCTGCTGTTGACCACCGGAAAGTCCGAGCGCCGACTCGTGGAGGCGGTCCTTGACCTCGTCCCACAAGGCGGCGCCGCGCAAGGCCCACTCGACGGCTTCGTCAAGCACGCGTTTCTTGTTGACGCCCTGAATACGCAGTCCGTAAACCACGTTCTCGTAAATTGTCTTGGGGAACGGGTTGGGCTTCTGAAAGACCATCCCGACCCGACGACGCAACTCGGCGACGTCTTCACCCTTGGTGTAGATGTCGTGGCCGTAGAGCTTGATCTGTCCCTGGACGCGACAGCCATCCACCAGGTCGTTCATGCGGTTAAAGGTACGCAACAACGTGGATTTACCGCACCCGGACGGCCCGATGAATGAAGTGACGCGCTGTTTCGGGATGTTCATGCGGATGTCGAACAGCGCCTGCTTGTCGCCATAGAAGAGATCCAGCCCCGGCACCTCCAGCGCAACGGCTTCACTCGCCAGGTCCAACACCTGTCGCTTTCGACCCAGGGCCGACATGTTGATGCCGTGGGCGTGGGGTTCGTGTTGCATGGTCTCACTCCGATCGTAGCTGCAAGCCTGGAGCTGCAAGCTGCAAGTGTGGTGCTGATACGGTATGCGGCTTTTCAGCTTGCCGCTTGTAGCTTGTCGCTGACTCAGTCTTCAAACGCCTTGTACTTGTCGCGCAGGCGGTTGCGAATCGTCACCGCCGACAGGTTCAGCAGCGCGATCACCAACACCAGCAACAGGGCCGTGGCGTACACCAGTGGGCGCGCGGCCTCGACGTTGGGGCTTTGAAAACCGACATCGTAAATATGGAAGCCCAGGTGCATGATTTTCTGGTCGAGGTGCAGATACGGGTAATTGCCGTCCAGCGGCAGCGACGGCGCCATCTTGACCACACCCACCAGCATCAGCGGCGCCACTTCACCCGCCGCTCGCGCCACGGCCAGAATCAGGCCGGTCATCATCGCCGGGCTGGCCATCGGCAGAACGATTTTCCAGAGCGTCTCGGCCTTGGTCGCCCCCAGTGCAAGGGAGCCCTCGCGCAGGGTCAGCGGGATGCGCGCCAGGCCCTCTTCCGTGGCCACAATCACCACCGGCACGGCGAGCAGCGCCAGTGTCAGCGACGCCCACAGCAGCCCCGGCGTCCCGAACGTAGGCGCCGGAAGGGCTTCGGGAAAGAACAGCCGGTCGAGAGAGCCACCCAGCACATAAACGAAGAAGCCCAGACCAAACACGCCGTAGACGATGGCGGGCACGCCTGCAAGGTTATTCACGGCGATTCTGATCAGGCGCGTCATCACGCCCTGACGCGCGTACTCTCGCAGATAGACAGCGGCAAGCACGCCAAAGGGCGTCACGATCACGGCCATGATCAGCGTCATCATCACCGTGCCGAAGATTGCCGGGAAAATGCCGCCCTCCGTATTCGCCTCGCGCGGGTCGTCACTGAGAAACTCCCAAAGCTTCTGGAAATAGAATCCCAGCTTGGTCATCGTGCCCATGGCGTTGGGTTGATACGCATGCACCACTTTGCCGATACCGATCTCGATCTCTTTGCCATTGCCGTCACGGGCCGTCAGGCTGTCGCGATTGAAATCGGCGTGCAGGGCAGCCAACTGCGATTCAACCGCCTTGTAGCGGGCGTCGAATTCGGCGCGCTCTGAGGCCATATCAGCCTGCGCCGCCGCATCAAGCTTGCCGTCCAGCTCCAGCTTGCGCGCCCGTAAACGCAGACGTTCGATCCCGTGATTGATGGCGCCGATTTCGCCTTTTTCCAAGCGGTCCAGCTGATCGGAAATGCCTTGCACGCGTTCGATCCGAGCCTGCAGTTGCGGCCATGCCGCCTCCCCATGCGCGATGACGTTGCCGTCTTCCTTCACATTGACCAGGTAGCCGTAAAAGTTGCCCCACTCGCGGCGCTCTAACGTCATCAGCTGCGCAGGCTTGCGCTGATCCTTGAGCCATTCGCCGATGACCCAACTGAAATCGCCGGGGCTGATGTCGCGGTTCCCGATTTTGAACAGATCACGGGTCATGAACTCCGGGCCCTGGTCCGGCACGGGCAAACCGGCCCCCTTGAGGCGGGCTCGGGGCACTTGCTCGGACTGCACCAGTTCACCCACCAATACATGGCTTTCTTGCCCAGGCACGTCGTACTGAGCGGCAATGACATCGGAAGGCCAGAAGTGGCCGAGCCCGCGAACGGCAATCACTGCCAGCAAGCCGATGGTCATGATGACTGCGATCGACACTGCGCCCGCACTTAGCCATACGCCGGGGCCACCGCTGTTGAACCAACGCTTTAGGGCAGTTTGCTTCATCGGTTTCAACCTGCCCTAGAGAGATGAATACTTCTTGCGCAGGCGCTGACGAATCAGCTCTGCCAAGGTATTCATGACGAATGTGAACATGAGCAGCACCAGGGCGGCGAGAAACAACACGCGATAATGACTGCCGCCGACCTCCGACTCCGGCATTTCCACTGCCACGTTGGCGGCCAGGGTGCGCATGCCTTCGAACAGGTTCATGTCCATGATCGGCGTGTTGCCGGTGGCCATGAGCACGATCATGGTTTCGCCGACGGCGCGGCCCATACCGATCATCAGTGCGGAAAAAATCCCCGGACTGGCCGTGAGGATGACCACGCGAATCAGCGTCTGCCACGGCGTCGCACCCAAGGCCAGGGAGCCGAGTGTCAGACCGCGGGGCACGCTGAACACGGCGTCCTCGGCGATGGAGTAGATGTTGGGAATCACCGCGAACCCCATCGCCAGGCCCACGACCAATGCGTTGCGCTGATCGTAGGTAATACCCAGATCGTTGGTGATCCAAGAGCGCATGTCGCCGCCAAACCACCAGCTCTCCAGATGGGGGCTCATGCTCAATGAGACCCAGCCGATCAGCAGAATGACCGGAATCAGAATGGCGCTTTCCCATCCTTCGGGTACGCGCAGGCGGATCGATTCGGGCAAGCGCGTCCAGCCAAACCCCGCCAGCAGGATGCCGATCGGGGTGAAGATAAGCAGGCTGAAGATGCCGGGGAGGTGCCCTTCCAGATAAGGCGCCAGAAACAGCCCGGCGAAGAACCCCAGAATCACCGTCGGCATCGCTTCCATCAGCTCGATGATCGGCTTGACCTTGCGGCGCATATGCGGCGCCATGAAATACGCGGTGTAGATCGCTGCGGCGACGGCGATGGGTGCGGCCAGCAGCATGGCGTAGAACGCGGCTTTGAGGGTGCCGTAGGTGAGCGGCGCAAGGCTTAGCTTGGGCTCGAAATCACTGTTGGACGCGGTGGATTGCCAGACGTATTTGGGTTCGTCGTAGTTCTCGTACCAGACCTTGTCCCACAGCGCACTCCAGGAAATCTCCGGGTGCGGGTTATCAAGCTTCAAGGGCAGCAGCTTGCCGTTGTCTTCCACGATGATGTGATCAGCCCGCGGGGACAAACCCATCACGGCCGGGCCGCTGGCAATCGGGTCGATCAACAGCGTGCGATGGGCGGTGCTGTGGAACACGCCCAGCTTGCCGGAGGTGTCCATGGCGATGAAGCCTTTACGGCGTTGCTCGCTGGTGATCTGGGAAATCGGCGCACCGCTCATTTTGAAGTCACGAATGTGCTGCAGGCGCATCTCGCCATCGACGTCCCGCGCCATAAACCACTGCGCGATATTGCCTCTCGAGCTGCCGATCACCAAAGAGACGCCACCCACCAGCTGCGTGCTGGCGGTGGTCTCGGCGTTGGCGTCTTCAAGCAACTTATAGCGGCCGTTCAATGTGCGATCGCGCAGATCGAACACATCCACCAGCGCGCGCCCGTTGATCACGTAAAGCCACTGCTGGCGCGGATCGACATAAATGGCTTTGACCTCCGCCGACAGTTGCGGCAGGTCGATGCGGTTTTGCTCGCGGCTGGTTTCACCCGTCATCAGATTTTCGGACTGGCTCAGGGACAACACGTGCAGCTGGGTACCGGTTGCACCGGCCAGAATCAGAGTCGTGTCGTTGGCATTCAGATTGACGTGCTCGAGCGCCCGCCCTGCTTCGTCCAACACCAGCGGCGTTTCGCCGTAGGGATAGGTAATCGTGGGAGTGATGGTTTTTTTGCTGTCGGGATAGCTGATCGGGTAAGCGTGCTTGAACACCAGCACTTCGCCGTTGGACAGGCCAACCGCGATCAAAGGCTTGCCTGGCTGATCCTGCGCCACCGACGTCACCTTCGCCCCGGCAGGTATGGGCAAGACCACGCGGGAAATCTCGACGCCGTCCTTGAGGCTGAAAAACAGTGCCTCTCCCTTGTCGGATACGCGCATGGCGACCTGATTCTGCTCTTCGATAGCCAGCACCATGGGCTTGCCGGCATCCTGTAGCCAGGCAGGTGTCTGCGAATCGGTGCGCGTCAGCTTCGCACCCTGGAACAGTGGGGCGACTACATAGGCCAGGTAGAAGAAGATCAACGTGATGGCAGCCAACACAGCAAGACCGCCCACTAACACGTACCAACGTGTCAGGCGGTCTTTGAGCGCACGGATCCTGCGCTTGCGCTGCAACTCGGGCGTAGTGAAATCTATGCGCCCGGGGCGGGGGTTTTCGGTCATTGATGAATTGGCCAAATCATTCATGCGCACACCGTAGTCGCTGTGTATGACAAATACATTACAGCGAGGTGACGCAAAAAAGCCCGCCACTCCTGAATCGGGGCAACGGACTGTTCAGTGTTCTGCGAGCCTCGTTCCATAAGGCCTTTTTGTGTCTTGCGGGACGAACCTGTCACCCCGCGTCAGGGTTGTCTGGGCAGCGTGCTCGCTACCGTTCTTGTAGCCCCAGATCAGCCAAGGCTTTGCTGACGACCTTGGCTGGTAACGGAATGTACCCGTCTTTCATGACAACTTCCTGACCTTGTTTTGACAGGATCAATCTGACGAACTCCGCCTCGAGCGGATTCAACGGCTTGTTCGGCGCCTTGTTGACGTACACGTACAGGAAGCGCGCCAGCGGGTAGGTACCATTCAGCGCGTTGGCTTCGTTGTCTTCGACAAAAGCACCGCCCTCTTTCCTCGCCAAAGGCACGGAGCGCACGCTGGACGTTTTATAACCAATACCCGAGTAGCCTATGCCGTTAAGCGAACTGCTGATGGAACTGACCACTGAAGCCGAGCCGGGCTGCTCGTTAACGTTGGGCTTGAAGTCGCCTTTGCACAACGCCTCTTCCTTGAAGTAGCCATACGTGCCGGAAACCGAGTTACGTCCGAACAGCTGAATGGCCTTGCCGGCCAGATCTCCCGTTACCCCCAAGTCGCCCCAGGTCTTTGCGTCACTGCGGGCGCCGCACAAACGGGTCGCCGAGAAAATTGCGTCAACCTGCTGCAGCGTAAGGCCCTTGATCGGGTTGTCCTTGTGAACGAACACTGCCAGCGCATCAACGGCCACGGGAATCGCTGTCGGTTTGTAGCCGTGCTTCTGCTCGAATGCCGACAATTCACCGTCTTTCATCCTGCGGCTCATCGGGCCCATCGTCGCCGTGCCTTCCGTCAATGCAGGCGGTGCTGTTGATGAACCGGCCGCCTGAATCTGGATGTTAACGCTCGGGTATTCGCGCTTGTAGGCTTCGGCCCACATCGTCATCAGGTTGGCGAGCGTGTCGGAACCCACGCTGGACAGATTTCCCGAAACACCACTGGTTTTGACGTAGGGCTTGATCGCCGGGTCAACGGCGGCAGATACCGTGCCCCCTGCGAGCCCCGCCGCGACAAACGTCAGTGCCGTCATCCACCATTTGAAAGTCATTCCGCGCTCCTGACGAGATAAAGGGGGCCGCCATCGATGATGGCCATGTGACCACTGTATGACCGGAATATGACAAACAAATGAAAGGCCGGCAGTCATTACAACTGGCGGCCTTTGGTTGAAGCAGGAGAGTCTGTTCTGTGGCCGATCAGGACGCGACCGGTTTTCTTCTCATCAAGAACACACCGATCGCCATGCCCATGGCGCAGAGAATGGCCACATACCAGGACGGTCCCATCGGGTTGGCAGCAAACATCATGCTGACGACCATTGGCGTTAACCCGCCAAAGATGGCGTACGCCAGGTTGTACGAAAACGACAGCCCGGAGAAGCGAACCACTGGCGGGAAGGCCTTGACCATCACGAAGGGCACCGCGCCGATGGTACCGACGAACAAACCGGTAATCGCGTACAGCGGATAAAGCAGATCCGGGTGCGTACCGATCATGTGATAGAAGGTCCAGGAACTGACCAACAGACCGAGCGAGCCGAACAGAAACACCAGCCCCGCGCCGACTCGATCCGCCAGCGCGCCCGCCCCGATACATCCCAGGCTCAGCAAAACAATAGCGAGGCTGTTGGCTTTCAGGGTCTCGGCGGGCGCGAAACCGTAGGCCTTCTGCAACAAGGTCGGGGTCATCAGAATGACGACCACCACGCCGGCGGAAAGCAGCCAGGTCAGCAGCATCGACAGCACTACGGCACCGCGATGATCACGCAGCACCGCCTTGAGCGGAACTTCCTCAGCCAGTTGCTTGCGCAACTGCAGCTCGGCGAAAACAGGGGTTTCGTGCAGCCAGCGACGCAGGTAAACCGACATCAGACCAAACACGCCGCCCAGCAGGAAGGGAATACGCCATGCGTAGTCCGAAACTTCAATCGGCGTGTAGACGCTGTTGATCCACGTGGCGACCAGCGAGCCGAGCAGAATGCCGGCAGTCAAACCGGACGTGAGGGTACCGCAGGCGTAACCGACGTTACGGGCGGGAACGTGTTCGGAAACGAATACCCACGCACCAGGCACTTCGCCACCGATTGCAGCGCCTTGAATGACGCGCATCAGCAACAACAACAACGGCGCCCAGATCCCGATCTGGGCGTAGGTTGGCAACAGGCCCATGATCAGCGTCGGCACGGCCATCAGGAAGATGCTTAGGGTAAACATTTTTTTGCGACCCAGCAGATCGCCAAAATGCGCCATGACGATGCCGCCCAGCGGACGAGCCAGATAACCGGCGGCAAAAATGCCAAACGTTTGCATCAAACGCAGCCATTCGGGCATGTCTACGGGGAAAAACAACTTGCCCACCACCGCCGCAAAAAACACGAAGATGATGAAATCATAGAATTCCAGCGCTCCGCCCAAGGCGGAGAGGGAAAGAGTCTTGTAATCGTTTCGGGTCAGCGGGCGCGAAGGCTGCGTGGCGCTTGAAGGCACAGAGGACATAACAATGGCTTCTCTTTTGAGGCTCTCTTTGGGTGGAAATCAACGGTGACACCGCCGTGGGTAACGGCTTCACACGCGATTTCTCGACTCGAAAGTTAATCGGGCATCAAAATTGCGTGCCAAAAATGGCGTAGTGCGCCAGATCGGTCCGGCACGATAGCAAATTGCGTGCAAATGCACATGGATTGCAATGAGGCGAAGGCATTCTGCACACCCGGCGGTCGTCGCGTGACGATGCGACCGATATACTTGCCGACCGCGACTCAACCGGTCTCTTCAGGGAAATTGTGCGAAGCCATTTAGCAAAGTTGTTTTCGCAGAGTTTCCCTTTTAACGAAATGAAGACTACCTAGAGTCAGCAGACGCTGTGAAAACGTCACGAGCGAAGGCAAGACAAGGCAAAAGCAGGCGGAAAAGCGGAGTCTAGAGGCTCCTAAATGAGCATTTTCCGCCTGCTTTTAAGGCAGTATTGTCGAGCGCAGTAGTTTTCACAGGGTCTGCAGGGTCAGAGGAACCCAGTAATGATTGAGCTCGAACAAGAAGATCCAATCCCGCAAGGCGATCTTGCCTTGCAAATTACCGCTCTACCCCGTGAAACCAACGGTTTTGGCGATATTTTCGGCGGCTGGCTGGTTTCCCAGATGGACCTCGCCGGCACCGCCATGGCGAGCAAGGTGGCCGGTGGGCGCGTGGCCACTGTTGCCATCGACCGGATGGCATTCCTGGTGCCCGTCGCGGTGGGGGCGCAATTGTCGTTCTATACCCAAACCCTAGAAATCGGCCGCAGTTCGATTCAGATGATGGTCGAGGTGTGGAGCGACGATCCACTGTCCAGCGAATGGCGCAAGGTGACTGAGGCGGTGTTCGTCTTCGTGGCCATTGACGGCAGTGGCCGGACCCGTTCAGTACCCGCCCGGCGCTGATCATCAAACCAGGGCAGGCGCGCCAGTGCGCTTGCCCTTGGCTTTGCGCAATAAACTCATCAAGCTTGGCGCAGTCCGATTAAGTCACTGTCCTTCGAGTGAGAACCCCCATGCCTACGCCAAACGTTGAATCCATCCAGCTCGGTGAACTGAATTGCTGGCGCATCCGCCATGGTGCGGCCGAACTGGTCGTTGCCCAGCAAGGCGCGCACATCATCAGTTATCAGGTCGACGGCGATGAGCCTCTGATCTGGTCAAACCCTGGCGCGCTGTTCAAAACCGGCAAGCCCATTCGTGGTGGTATGCCGATCTGCTGGCCCTGGTTTGGCAATTTCCAGCGCAATCCGCAAAGTGTCCAGGCCATGCGCCAGAGTGATGAGGCTGCGAAAGCCCACGGTGAAGTGCGGGCCATTGACTGGGAGCTGATGGGAATGGGTGAGGACGGCGATGCACTGATCGTCGAATTCATTCAGCCGCAAGCCGAGGGCCACCTGCCCGGCTGGCCGCACACTGTAGGGCTAAAGCTGCAGATCCGGCTTGATGCTGCGCTGAATGTCAGTCTGGTCAGCTTCAATGCTGGCACTGAAGACGTCACGTTGAGCCAGGCGCTGCACAGCTATTTTGCTGTCAGCGATGTTGCGCAGGTCAGCGTCGAAGGTCTCGACGGGGTTCAATACCTGAACACACTTGAGAGTTGGGAGACGCAGAACGTCCAGGTGGGAGACATCACTTTCACCGGCGAGACCGACCGTATTTATCAGGACACGCCGGACCTGATTTCAGTGGTCGATCCGCAATGGAAACGCCGGATTCAGATTCAAACGACCGGGTCGCACTCGGCGATTATCTGGAACCCCTGGGTCGACAAAACCAAGACCTTCGACGATATGCAGCCTGATGGCTGGCGCAGCATGGTCTGCGTTGAGACGGCCAATGTCATGACTGATGTGGTGACCCTCAAGCCGGGGGATATGCACGCGCTGAGCGTGAGCATCTGGGCCGAGCCGCTGACAGAAGCCTGAGCCATTCGCCCGGAATTGTAGGAGCGCGCTTGCCCGCGATTGCCTTGAGTTAGACACCTTGAGGTGTCAGACAAACCGCATCGCGGGCAAGCGCGCTCCTACAGGGAATGCGCCAACAGCTAATTGCGCCTACAAATCAGCCTCAACCACCACACGCACCTTGGACGCATCCAGAGCGTAGGCAGCGTCCGCCAGATCATTACTCACCTTCTCGACCTTCAACGTCCCGATCACCCACAACGGCGTATAGATGTCGGTGATTTTGAGGCCTTTCGGATAGCGCACCAGTACCAATTGGTTAGGCGGCGGCGGTGGCACGTGGATGCAGGCACCCGGATAAGGCACGAGGAAGAACAACGTGCTGTGGCCTTTGGCATCGGTCTCCAGGGGAACCGGATACCCGCCCAGCCGAATGGTCTTGTCGTTCATAGACGCAACGGTTTTGGTGGAGTACATGACGGCGGGCAAGCCCTTGCTCTGTTTCAAGCCGCCCTTGCTGTCGAACGTCCCCTGACCTTCCGGAGAGTTGTGATCGATCTCGGGCATGGCTTCGAGGGCTTTCTGATCCGACTTCGGCATCAGTTCGAGCCAGTCGGTCTCAGGCAATTCAGCGGCGCGTACCAGTCCGCAGACCAGCAGCAGTGAAACGAAGAGGAGATGACGCATTGGAGATGCTCGGCGGGAGGAAATAAGTGCCGGGCATTCTAGCCCTCCGCGCAGCAATAGCGCAGAGGGCCAGGTGTGCTTAACGCTTTTTAATCATGCCGTAGATCACCAGCAGGATGATCGCGCCGACGAGCGCACCGAGGAAACCTGCACCCTCGCCCGCGCGGTAGATACCCAGCGCCTGACCACCGTAGGTAGCGGCCAGCGAGCCACAGATGCCGAGCAGGATGGTCATGATCCAGCCCATGCTGTCGTCGCCAGGCTTCAGAAAGCGCGCCAGCAGACCTACGATCAGCCCGATGAAGATGGTTCCGATGATTCCCATGCCATGTCCCTCTGTTTGAATGAATATGCCAAAAGCCTAGCTGGCAATTGGCAACACGCTATGAGAGGGGTGCCCGCGAAGAATGGTTCAACGGATGTGCGAAGAGTGGGGCCGGATACAGCTTTGCGGCGCCAGGCACCCACCCGTCAGAGCAACACGCTGATCAGTTTTTGATCAGCGCCTCGACCTTCTTCACCTGGCGATCCAGCGTTGCGCGATCGTTGCTGCGCACCGTGGCATGGCCAACCTTGCGCCCGGCCTTGAAGGCTTTGCCATAGTGATGCAGATGGCAGTCTTCTACGGAGATGACCTCGGCAACTGCAGGCACTTCGCCGATGAAGTTGATCATCGCGCTTTCGCCTACTTTTGCGGTCGAGCCCAGAGGCAATCCGGCAACGGCCCGAAGATGGTTCTCGAACTGGCTGCACTCGGCGCCTTCGGTGGTCCAGTGGCCGGAGTTGTGCACCCGCGGCGCAATCTCGTTGGCTTTCAGCCCGCCGTCGACTTCGAAGAATTCAAACGCCAGAACGCCTACGTAATCCAGCTGCTTGAGCACGCGCCCGGCGTAATCCTCCGCCAGCGCCTGAAGCGGATGGTCAGTGCTGGCGATGGACAGGCGCAGGATGCCGCTGTCGTGGGTGTTGTGAACCAGCGGATAGAAGCGCGTCTCGCCATCGCGAGCGCGCACGGCGATCAGCGACACTTCACCGGTAAACGGTACAAACCCCTCCAGCAGGCACGGCACGCTGCCCAGCTCGGCGAAGGTGTTGAGCAGGTCTTCGGGCGTGCGCAGGACTTTCTGCCCTTTGCCGTCATAGCCCAGCGTGCGGGTCTTCAGCACGGCAGGCAGACCAATGGTGGCGACTGCGGCGTCGAGGTCTGCCTGGGACTGGATATCAGCGAACGCTGGCGTTGGAATGCCAAGGTCCTTGAACATGCTTTTTTCAAACCAGCGATCACGGGCGATGCGCAGCGCCTCGGCACTTGGATAGACCGGGACGAACTGCGACAAAAAAGCGACGGTTTCAGCGGGCACGCTTTCAAATTCGAAGGTGACCAGATCGACCTCATCGGCGAGTTGGCGCAGGTGATCCTGGTCGCCGTAATCTGCGCGCAAATGCTCGCCAAGCGCGGCGGCGCAAGCGTCAGGGGCAGGATCCAGGAAGGCGAAGTTCATTCCAAGCGGTGTGCCCGCCAGTGCCAACATGCGACCCAACTGGCCGCCACCGATTACGCCGATCTTCATGAAAACCTCAGGCCTCGCGTGGGTCTGGATTGTCCAGAACGCTGTCTGTCTGCTCAGCGCGGAATTTCTTCAGCACTGCGTGGAAGTGTGGGTGCTTGGCGCCCAGGATACTGGCTGACAAGAGCGCGGCGTTGATTGCGCCTGCTTTGCCGATGGCCAGAGTCGCGACCGGAATGCCGGCCGGCATCTGCACGATGGAGAGCAATGAATCAACGCCCGACAGCATGGAAGACTGGACCGGCACACCCAGAACGGGCAGATGAGTCTTGGCAGCGCACATGCCTGGCAGGTGTGCAGCACCGCCGGCGCCAGCGATGATCACTTCGATACCACGGCCTTCGGCTTCTTCGGCGTACTTGAACAGCAGATCAGGCGTGCGGTGCGCCGAGACCACTTTGACTTCGTACGGAATGCCGAGCTTTTCAAGCATGTCGGCGGTGTGGCTAAGGGTGGACCAATCGGACTTGGAGCCCATGATCACGCCAACCAGTGCGCTCATCGTCGTGCCTCTCATCGGGCGCCCGCAGGCGCGGCTAAAAACAACAAGCCACGCGGGAGGACCGGCGTGGCTTGTCGTACAAATTATGACCAGTCGAACCGGCCAAAGGCCGCGGAGTATACCGCAAAGAGTCTCGTTTGACAGACTGCCGGCGACCTCCTGTCAGCCAACGAAACAGGGCGAGGGAAGCCCATATTTGCTGACTCCGAGGTCAAGCGGCAGGCGGTGTGCCGCTGCTTTCAAGCTTGCGCCACAGCAGGCGCACATTGGCCTTGCGAACCAGCGCGCAGCGGTAAAGCCGTATTTCCAGCGGAACGTGCCATTGGGGGCCGCCACAGATCACCAGCTCACCGCGCTCAAGCTCTGCCGTCACGCTCAATCGGGGCACCCACGCGATGCCCAGGCCCTGGAGCGCCATGCCTTTGAGGCTGTCGGCCATGGCCGTTTCATAGATCGTGGTGAAGCGCACGCTGCGTTGACGCAGCAGCAGGTTCACCGAGCGGCCCAAAAACGCGCCCGCGCTGTACGCCAGCAGCGGCACGCTCTGTTCCCCTTCCAGATCGAACAAGGGCTGACCTTGCTCGTCCGTTGAGCAAACCGGCAGCATTTCGGTCATGCCCAGGTGCAGCGACGGGAATATCTCGGCGTCCATTTGCAGGGCAGCATCGGGGTCGTAAAACGCGAGCATCAGGTCACAGCCGCCTTCACGCAGCGCATGCACCGCGTCGCCGACGTTGGTGGCGACAAGACGCGTGGCGATGTTCAGCCCCTCGTTGCGCAACTGCGCAATCCAGCGAGGGAAGAAGCTCAGCGCCAGCGAGTGGGCCGCTGCGATCTGCATAACTTCGCCCTGCCCGCTTTCCAGATGGTGCAGATGGCGCAGGACCTCACCCAGCTGATCGACAACGGTACGGGCGGTGACCAGGAATAACTGCCCCGCCGCTGTCAACTCGATCGGCGTTCGGGAGCGGTTGACCAGCGTCAGCCCTAGCGCCGCCTCAAGGCTGCGAATGCGCCGACTGAAAGCAGGCTGCGTGACGAACCTGCGCTCCGCTGCCTGAGAGAAACTGCGGGTCGCCGCCAGAGCGCTGAAATCTTCCAGCCATTTGCTTTCAAGGTTCATCATTTCTCCAGCGCGAAAAGTTGCGTGACCGCAATGCGCAAGCGCGGCCTCCCTAAAGGTTCATACGCTTGCCACTGCCCTGTCGTCACATCGACATTATGCCGTTTGTGCATAGGGCAGCGTTTAACAGCATTGGTCCAGCATAAGCCTCAAGCCTAGTATCAGCGGCGTTCCGGCTCAGTCCGTGCCCATCTTGAGACGTTCTCTATCATGTCCTCCGCTGCATCATTTCGCATCGAAAAAGACTTGCTTGGCATTCTCGAAGTCCCCGCTGAAGCGTATTACGGCATCCAGACCCTGCGCGCAGTGCATAACTTCCGCCTGTCTGGCGTTCCGCTTTCGCATTACCCGAAGCTGGTCGTAGCGCTGGCGATGGTCAAGCAGGCTGCAGCAGACGCAAACCATCAACTCGGGCACTTGAGCGCCGACAAGCACGCGGGCATCAGCGAAGCGTGCGCACGGCTGATCCGTGGCGATTTTCATGACCAGTTCGTCGTGGACATGATCCAGGGTGGCGCCGGTACGTCCACCAACATGAACGCCAACGAAGTCATCGCCAACATCGCCCTGGAGTCGATGGGCCACGCCAAGGGTGAATACAACTATTTGCACCCCAACAACGACGTGAACATGGCCCAGTCCACCAACGACGCCTACCCGACGGCCATCCGCCTGGGCCTGCTCCTGGGCCACGACTCGTTGCTCGCCAGCCTCAATAGCCTCATTCAGGCATTCGCAGCCAAAGGCCACGAGTTCAATCATGTACTTAAGATGGGCCGAACCCAGCTGCAAGACGCCGTTCCGATGACCTTGGGTCAGGAGTTCCGCGCCTTCGCCACGACGTTGACCGAAGACCTCAACCGCCTGCGCACTCTGGCGCCCGAGCTGCTGACCGAAGTCAACCTGGGAGGTACCGCGATCGGTACCGGCATCAACGCCGACCCGGGCTATCAGCACCTCGCCGTGCAACGCCTTGCGACCATCAGCGGCCAGCCGCTGGTACCGGCCGCCGACCTGATCGAAGCGACGTCAGACATGGGCGCTTTCGTGCTGTTCTCCGGCATGCTCAAGCGCACTGCAGTCAAGTTGTCGAAGATTTGCAACGACCTGCGCCTGCTCTCCAGCGGCCCGCGCACCGGGATCAACGAAATCAATCTTCCTGCGCGTCAGCCGGGCAGCTCGATCATGCCGGGCAAGGTCAATCCGGTGATCCCGGAGGCGGTAAACATGTGCGCCTTCGAAATCATGGGCAATGACCTGGCACTGACCATTGCCGCCGAAGGCGGACAGCTGCAGCTGAACGTGATGGAGCC
Organism: Pseudomonas sp. ME-P-057; assembly: GCF_030208975.1. Classification (NCBI taxonomy): domain Bacteria; kingdom Pseudomonadati; phylum Pseudomonadota; class Gammaproteobacteria; order Pseudomonadales; family Pseudomonadaceae; genus Pseudomonas; species Pseudomonas sp. ME-P-057. The sequence goes on along the minus strand of NZ_JARVSX010000001.1, from coordinate 177,777 downwards.
ACTGATCGCTTACAAGATCTTCGACTCGATCCGCTTGCTGCAACGGGCCATGGACATGCTGCGCGAGCATTGCATCGTCGGCATCACGGCCAACGAAGTGCGCTGCCGCGAGTTGGTCGAGCACTCCATCGGCCTCGTCACTGCGCTGAACCCTTACATCGGTTACGAAAACGCCACCCGCATTGCCCGCGTCGCCCTCGAAACAGGCCGCGGTGTGCTGGAGCTGGTGCGTGAAGAGGGCTTGCTTGATGACGTCATGCTGGCGGACATCCTGCGACCCGAGAACATGATTGCGCCAAGACTCGTGCCTTTGAAGGCTTGATCTCCGGCCCCTGCGTCAATTGCATCAGGATCACCAGGCTGAGGGTCTAGACACCCCTCACCCTTTTGAGGGCCGGAAGCACATGCTTCCAGGCCCTTTTTTTTGCCTGCGTTACGTCGGCTTGCAACAAACCGGATAAAGACTCCAATAACGCGCACCGGTATAGTGCGCACCCTCTAAGAAAGCGAGGAAACACCAATGCTTGAAGTCATCAACGACTTCCTCTCGGGAAAAGTACTGATCGTGCTCATTGTAGGGCTCGGTGGATATTTCACCATTCGCTCGCGTTTCGTTCAGTTCCGTCACTTCTTTCACATGTTTTCAGTGTTCCGCGACAGCCTGCGCAGCAGCGCGGGGCAACTGAGCTCATTTCAAGCCCTGATGCTGAGCCTCGCCGGGCGCGTGGGTGCCGGTAATATCGCAGGCGTCGGTATTGCTGTGACCCTGGGTGGGCCCGGTGCCGTGTTCTGGATGTGGGTCACCGCTCTGGTCGGCATGGCCAGCAGCTTTTTTGAATGCTCCCTCGGCCAACTCTACAAACGCTGCGACGCCGAAGGCCAATACCGCGGTGGCCCCTCGTATTACATTCAGCACGGCCTGGGCAAGCGCTGGCTGGGGATGATCATGGCGGTGTTGCTGCTGGTGACGTTCGGTTTCGCCTTCAACGGCCTGCAATCCCACGCCGTGACTCACTCGCTCAACGATGCGTTCAAGGTTTCGCCGGGCTATGCCGGTGTTGGCCTGGCAATTCTGCTGGGGCTGGTATTCGTCGGTGGCATCAAACGCATCGCTGCAGTGGCCGACCTGCTGGTGCCAATCAAAACGCTGGTTTACATTGCGGTCACGCTGTACGTCATCGGCGTCCAGTTCGAACACGTGCCGCACATGCTGATGACCATCGTCAAAAGCGCGTTCGGTATGGATGAAGTGTTTGGCGGGCTAATCGGCAGCGCCATCGTGATGGGCGTAAAACGCGGCGTCTTCGCCAACGAAGCCGGTCTGGGCAGCGCGCCAAACGTGGCAGCCGTTGCGCACGTTGAGCATCCCGTTGCACAGGGCGTCGTCCAGGCGTTCAGCGTGTTCCTCGATACCTTCGTCATCTGCACCTGCACCGCCCTGCTGATCCTGCTGTCCGGGTTCTATACCCCGGGTTTCGAGGGCGACGGCATTGCCCTGACGCAGAACTCTCTGGCCGCCGTTGTGGGTGACTGGGGCAAGTTGTTCATCAGCGTGGCACTGGCACTGTTCGTGTTCACCTCGATTCTCTACAACTACTATCTGGGTGAAAACAGCCTGCGCTTCCTGCTGGGCGAAAACCGCAAAGCGATTTTCGGCTACCGTGTGCTGGTGCTCGCGCTCATTCTATGGGGTGCGGTCGAAGACCTGGGGACGGTGTTCGCGTTTGCCGACATCACTATGACCCTGCTGGCGTTCGTTAACCTGATCGCGTTGGCGATGCTGTTCAAAATCGCGCTGCGGGTATTGAACGACTACGATGCTCAGCGTAAAGCCGGCATCAAGACGCCAGTGTTCGACTCCAGCCAGTTCCCTGACCTGGATTTGGACCTGCAGGCCTGGCCCAAGCCTGGTACCGCTCAGCCTGCGGCAACCGCTACAGCGATCAATGGCAAGCCCGTCGTAGACGCGTCTTGATTATTTGAACGTCGATCTCGGGGAGACAGGCATGAACAGCGTAAACCACGTATCCGCCAGCCATGTGATGGTCTTGTATACCGGTGGAACCATCGGGATGCAGGCCAGCGAAAACGGTCTTGCCCCTGCTTCCGGCTTTGAAGCCCGAATGGCTGCGCAACTCACTGCACAGCCGAATGTGCACGTACCGCAGTGGACATTCCGTGAAATGTCTCCCTTGATCGACAGCGCCAATATGACCCCTGCCTATTGGCAGCGTTTGCGCGAAGCGGTGGTCGATGCCGTCGATATCGCCGGGTGCGACGGGGTGCTGGTTCTGCACGGCACCGACACGCTGGCGTACAGCGCAGCGGCCATGAGCTTTCAGCTGTCGGGCTTGCATGCGCCTGTGGTTTTCACAGGGTCCATGCTGCCCGCGGGCGTACCCGACAGCGATGCCTGGGAAAACGTCAACGGCGCTCTGCAGGCGCTTGGAAGTGGGCTTGCGCCTGGCGTGCATCTGTATTTCCACGGCGAACTGCTGGAGCCGACGCGTTGCGCCAAGATTCGAAGCTTTGGCCGTAATCCATTTGCTGCGCTCAACCGCGCTCGCGGCGGCAAGGTGGCACCGGCTCTGCCCGCTGCTCTCGATTATCGCCAGCCAAGGGATCTGGCGAATGTTGCCGTCCTGCCACTGTTCCCCGGCATTGGCGCGGCACAGCTCGACGGTTTGATCGACAGCGGCATACAGGGTCTGGTGCTGGAGTGCTTCGGCAACGGTACAGGCCCCAGCGATAACGCCGATTTTCTCGCCAGCCTGCAACGGGCGCGGCAGCAAGGCGTCGTCGTGGTCGCTATCACCCAGTGCCACGAAGGCGGCGTAGAGCTGGATGTTTATGAGGCTGGCAGCCGGTTGCGCAGTGTCGGCGTGCTGTCAGGGGGTGGCATGACCCGTGAAGCGGCTTTCGGCAAGCTGCACGCGCTGCTCGGCACCGGACTGGATGGGGATGAAGTGCGCCGTTGGGTCGAGCTCGATATCTGTGGGGAGTTGCGCTAAGGGCTCAGCTCTCGGGTGGACTCGAGTGGCGCTCCCGCAGAGCCGTATCAATCCTTGATGCGGCTCATGCCAACGGTTACTCGCTTATTACGGATGAACAGCCTCAACCGGCCGCTTTTCTATCGCGTCCTGCAGCATCGAGTTCAGATTGCCCGAGATGTTTTCGCACAGCGCTTTCATCTGGATCTCATGCTCGGAGGCCTTGAAAGGGCTTTGCAGGTCGGTGCCGATCTTCTCGATGGCCAGCAGCATGAAACCGACCACGGTCGATGCCAACGGCGTGAACCATCCCAGCGTTTCCACCAGCCCGATAGGGACGATGATGCAAAACAGCGTGATGAACAGGCGCGGGAACGTCACGTAAGGATAGGGCAACGGCGTATTGGCGATACGCTCCATCCCGCCCTGGTTATTGGACAACTCCACCAAGGTCGCCTCCAGCCGCTCCAGCCGGATGCTGTCCAGACGCCCCGCCTTGTACTCCTGCGCAATGATCGCCGCAGATTCATTAAGGATCGCGTTGGGGAAGTTATTGGTGCGCGTACGCCGCTCATACTCTTCGCGGGAAATCATGGCGGTGACGTGTTCGCCACAATCGTTGCCCTTCAGATGAGCTGACAGGCATTCAACATAGGCGACGTGCCGGCGCAAGAGTGCTGCCTTGACCGGGTTCAGCCCGTCCCCGTCATCAATGAATGTCAGCACTTGTCGTGCGAAGCTGCGTGAGTTGTTGACCAGCGCTCCCCACAACGTGCGCGCCTCCCACCACCGGTTGTAAGCACTGGTGTTACGGAAGCTGGTGAGCACGACCAGCGCAGAACCCAGCAGGGTCAGGGGCATGGACGGCAAGGTGATCTTGCGATCCAGAAAAAGCATGAAGTCGACAGTGACGACCACGTCCCAAATCAAAAGCCAGAACAGAGACCAACCAATGTAGGTAAACGTCCTGATCATGGCGCGGTACTTCTTGATGATCATTTCCTGCAAGAGCCACCTCCATCGCAATACGTTGAATCAGTCGGCAAAGGCTCGACCCAAAGCTTCGAATGCGTCTGGGCAAGTTCGTTCGTTGCTGGAGCAGGCTATATGTAACCAGATAATCGCGGAAGCTGAATCGCTTCTCCACCGGATCGCCTGACAGATTGTTCATGGAACGATCACAGCCTTCAGGGGCTCAACACCTATCTGGATGTTTCAGCTACCCGTCACGAGGAGAATGTTAATGAGCTCGTCTGCCAACTCTCACTCCACCGAACGATCCGCCGCCGCGCGTCCCTTCACGCCGCACAACGACCGCGACCAACTGACCATCAACACGATTCGTACCTTGGCCATGGATGCGGTGCAAAAAGCCAATTCTGGCCACCCCGGTACGCCCATGGCGTTGGCCCCGGTCGGCTACACGCTGTGGAAAGACTTCCTCCGTTATCACCCTGAGCATCCCGACTGGCCGAACCGCGACCGCTTCGTGCTATCGGTCGGTCACGCGTCGATGCTGCTGTATTCGTTGCTGCACCTGGCCGGCGTGATCGAGATCGATGAGCATGGGAAACCGTCGGGCAAGCCGGCCGTGAGCGTTGAGGACATCAAGCAGTTTCGCCAGATGGACTCCAAGACCCCGGGCCACCCTGAATACCGCATGACCACTGGAGTGGAGACCACGACCGGCCCGCTGGGGCAAGGTTGCGCAAACAGCGTGGGCATGGCCATGGGCGAGCGCTGGCTGGGCGAGCACTTCAACAAGCCGGATGCGACCCTGTTCGACTACAACGTTTACGTCCTGTGCGGCGATGGCGACATGATGGAAGGTGTGACGGCGGAGGCGGCATCGATTGCCGGGCACCTCAAGCTGTCGAATCTGTGCTGGATCTACGACAACAACACCATCAGCATCGAGGGCCACACTGAACTCGCCTACAGCGATGACGTGCAGAAACGCTTCGAAGGGTACGGCTGGAAAACCCTCCACGTGAAAGACGCCAACGATGCCGCCGCCCTGGCGAATGCACTTCAAACCTTTCAGCAAACCCAAGACGCGCCAACGCTGATCGTGGTCGACAGCATCATTGGCTTCGGCTCGCCCAACAAACACAACACCGCAGCTGCACACGGCGAGCCCCTGGGCGATGACGAAATCAAGCTGACGAAAAAGGCTTACGGCTGGGATGAAAACAGCAGCTTCCTGGTGCCGGAAGACGCTCGCCACCGCCTGCGCGACGCGCTGTTGGAACGTAGCGGCAGCGAGTATGACGCCTGGCTTGCTACCTACAAGCAATTCGAGAAGGACCAGCCTGAGCTTGCGGATCAGCTCAAGCGCATGCGTGCCGGTGAAATGCCAGAAGGCTGGCAAGACAAACAAATGACTTTTGAAGCGGACGCAAAAGGCATCGCCTCCCGGGCGTCTGGCGGGAAGGTGCTGAATGCCTTCGCGGAACAAATTCCGTGGCTTATCGGCGGCTCGGCGGACCTTTCGCCCTCGACCAAGACGAACCTGACGTTTGATGGAGCGGGCAGCTTCGAAGCAGGCAATTACGGCGGGCGTAACCTGCATTTCGGTATTCGCGAACATGCCATGGGCTCCATCGCAAACGGCTTGGCGCTGTCCTATATCCGCCCCTACACCTCGACGTTTCTGGTGTTCAGCGACTACATGAAGCCGCCCATTCGTTTGGCGTCGATCATGGAATTGCCGGTAGTGTTTGTCTTCACCCATGACTCCATCGGCGTGGGAGAAGACGGTCCGACGCACCAGCCCATTGAGCAGTTGACCCAACTGCGGGCTACTCCAGGTGTGCTGACAATCCGTCCGGGTGATGCCAATGAAACGGCGCAGGCCTGGAAAGTCGCACTGGCCCAGACCAGCAGACCTTCCTGTCTGGTGCTGTCGCGTCAGCCATTGCCAACGCTCGATCGCTCGAAATACGCCAGCGCCGAGGGCCTTACCAAGGGCGCTTATGTGCTTGCCGATGCGGTCGCCGGGAAGGTGGACGTTATCCTGATTGCTACCGGCAGCGAAGTCGGCATGACCGTCGAAGCATTCGAGACGCTCAAGGCGCAGGGCATTGCCGCACGGGTCGTGTCCATGCCGAGCTGGGAGCTGTTTGAAGATCAGGACAAGGCCTATCGTGACAGCGTGCTGCCACCTTCTGTCACCGCACGAGTAGTGGTAGAGCAAGCAGGCCCTGTGGGCTGGGATCGCTATGTCGGTCAGACCGGCGCCAAAGTCGTGATGAACACCTTCGGGGCATCCGCTCCGATCGACAAGCTGCAAGCGAAGTACGGTTTTACTGCGCAGAACATCGCCAAAGTGGCGAAAGAGCAACTGGCCGGTTAAACGCAGCGCCGATGCGCTTGCTTGGGGGCAAGGAGTGTCTGGCCTGAAAATGACCAGACGCTCAGCGCCGCAAGCAAGCGCGGCTTCATCTCTGCTGCTGGTTTGATCAGCACCCTGTCAAAACAGTGGGGCGCCGCTCGCCTTCGAAGAAGAACGGGCGGATGCGCACACCCACCGCGTTGCCGGCAAAGGCAGCGATCAGCCACAACCATCCATGCACGCTACCCGAGGCAATACCGCTGAAGTAGGCGCCGATGTTACAGCCGTACGCCAGCCGCGAACCGTAACCCAGCAACAAACCGCCAATGACAGCGGCGGCCAGCGAGCGCGTCGGTATTTTCAAACTTGGGGCGAATCGTCCTGCAAGGCCTGCTGCCAATGCGGCACCCAGCATGATGCCGATGTCCATGACCGTGGTGATGTCTTCCCAGACTGGCGCTGCCAATGCCTTGGCGTTCGCCGGCATCTGCCAGAACGGCCAACTCGCCACATCAACACCCAGACCACCGGCCACTTTTGCACCCCAGAGTGCGAACGCTGCGGTAATACCCCATGGCCGACCGGCCAGCGCCAACGTGGCGTAGTTGAGCAGCGCGAGTGCCACGGCTCCCCACACCAGAGGCCACGGACCTCGGAAAAAGCGCCGCACACCAACGTGTTCGCTCGTGACAGCAGCTTCCAGATCGCCATGCCGACGCTTTTCAAGCCTGACGGTGACCCAGGCGATAGTTGCAAACAGCGCCAGGCTGATAAGCAATGCGGGGATTACCCCAAAGCTTTTCACGATGGACGTCGCCGGAAACGATGGCAACGAGAACCACCAGTCGACGTGGTGAGTCGCGATCAGCGAACCGATGATGAAGAACAGCAAGGTCACGAGCATCCGCGCGTTTCCCCCACCGACGGTAAACAGCGTGCCGGATGCGCAGCCGCCACCCATTTGCATGCCGATGCCGAAGATGAACGCGCCGAAGACAACAGACACTCCCGCCGGGGCGACCAGACCGGTCACCGGCGTTCCAAACAAGGTGCCCGCACCCAGCGCGGGGAAGAACAATACGACCGCAATCGCCAGCATCACCATCTGCGCGCGCAAACCGGCGCCGCGGCGCTCATTGATAAACACCCGCCATGCGGACGTGAAACCAAAGGCAGCGTGGTAAAGCGTCAGACCCAGCGCTGCGCCTACGATCAGCAACAACACTTGCCTGCCGCCCACGGCGGATTGTAGAAACAGTGCACCAACCACCAACAAAAAGAAGGCGATCAACGGCGCGCCCAGCTTGCGCTGCGGCGCCAGGGATAGAGGAAGGCTCATGAGGTATCTCGGAAGAAGGATTGCAATGCGGGCGATTATACGCCGGTGCCAGCCTGATAACGTGCCATCTATCTTCCCGTGCCTCATCGCGATCCCGTTGGCCATACCCCACGCAGTCGCATTAACGCTGATGCGATATCTGGCTCCGGTACCGCCGCAAACCCAAGCACCAGGCCCGCTCTCTGATCCATAGGCATAGCAGAGTCGGGCAACCAGTAATCGCTGAGTGGGTTGATCTCGACGTCCACACTTTCCGCGAGCGTTATTAGGTGTCGCTCCCGCGCTACGCTGTCCACCTTTACCGCAACGTGCAGCCCCGCGACGGGAATCGGCATCTGGCCGCATCCCGCAAGATCGCTTGGCCAGGCGGCGAGCAGCGCATTGCGCCTGCTGAGCGAAGCGCGGCGCATACGGCGAATATGCCGCTGAAAGTGTCCGGCCGCGATGAACTCAGCCATGACCGCCTGTGTGGCAACCTCTGAATGCCGCATATCGACCGCACGGCGCCGGCTAAAAGGCTCGACCAGCTCCCGCGGGAGCACCAGGTAGCCCAGACGTAACGCAGGGAATGCGACCTTGCCGAAGGTGCCCACATAAAGAACACGCCCATGCTTATCGAGAGCGGCCAAGGGTGCAAGTGGCGCGCCGCTGTAACGGTATTCTCCGTCATAGTCATCCTCAACGATCCAGCCACCCGTGCGCGCCGCCCATGCCAGTAATTCCAGACGGCGGCTCAGGCTCATCGTGACCCCCGTCGGGTATTGGTGCGAAGGCGTGACGTAAGCAAGCGTGCAATTGGTGCCATCAAGCTCCCGGCAGCACATGCCTTCATTATCGACGGAGACTCCACGCAACGTGGCGCCCGCTATACCAAACGCATGGCCCGCAGCGCGATACCCCGGATTTTCAACTGCCACCGCATCGCCCGGCGTCAACAGCAGCTGTGCACAAAGGGTAATCGCCTGCTGCGCGCCGCTGGTGATCACTATTTGCTCAGCCGAGCAGTGCAACCCGCGAGAGGTTTTGAGATAAACCGCAATCAGCTCCCGTAAAGACCTCTCTCCTGCAGGGTCTCCGTAACCTAATCGATGAAGATCAGGCCGGCGCCAAAAAGCCGCTTGCAGCTTGCCCCACACCGCAAACGGGAATAAATCAACGGCCGGCAATCCAACACGAAACGCCCTTGGAGCGCCCGTTTTCACCGCGCTTAGATGGTGGAGATTCAGCCGCTCAATTCCGGGCTTGTGGATAAATGCATTATCCGAATCGGCCGCTGAAAACGGTCTGATTGTGGATAAACCTGTGTGTAAGCTTGTGGTTAACCCTGTGGACAACTGTGTGGATAGAATCTTTCCATCCTTCGCACCCTTGTGAAGTTGCGCCACATACGTGCCATCACCGACTCGGCCCTCAATGAACCCCTCGGCGAGTAACTGATCGTAGGCGCGCATGACGCTATTGCGCGATATACCCAGCGCCGACGCCAGATCACGACTGGCAGGCAGGCGCATGCCGCTGTCCAGCCTGCCATCCAGCACCCGCTGGCGCAGTTGCTGATACAGCTGGCGGCTCAAGCCCTGCCTGGGGTCGAGTTGAATACCGGCGAAGTCGAACGCAAGGGAAAGAGCGGGCGTTGGCATTAATTGGTCCTACTTAATGGACGGGTAATGGTCCTTTTATCTGACCAATAGCGTGCCTAGTATTGAGCCAGCCGCCAAGGAAAAGCTTATGTACCTACCTGCTCATTTCAAAGAAAACGAATTGCCCGTTCTGCACGCCCAGATAGAAGGCTCGCGGCTGGCCCTGGTCGTGACTTCAGGGTCGCAAGGGTTGCAAGCCAGCCATTTGCCTTTGCTTCTGCGTCCTGATGAGGGGGATAACGGAACGTTGTATGGGCACTTCGCAAAGGCCAACCCTCAGTGGCGGGATGTGCAGGAAGGCACTGAGGTTATGGTGATCTTCAGCGGCGCCGATGCGTATATCAGCCCTTCGTTCTACCCGGCCAAAGCCGAGCACGGCAAAGTGGTGCCGACCTGGAATTACCTGGCGGTGCACGCCTATGGTCAGGCTGAAGTGTTCACCGATCACGAGCGGTTGTTGCGAATTGTCAGCGGGCTCACCGAAAAACATGAAGCCAGCCGCGCCGAGCCATGGGCCGTCAGTGACGCGCCCGCTGATTACATCGAAAAGATGCTCAACGGAATTGTCGGCTTCGCACTCCCCATTGCCCGGCTGGAAGGCAAGCGCAAGCTCAACCAGAACCGCAGCGCCGAAGACATTGCCGGCGTCAGCAAAGGGCTGGCGCAGAGCCCAACCCCCTCCGATCAACACATCGCTCAATTGATGAGCCAAGGAACGCCGCGTGTCTGACCTCGATATCCGCCCTATAACCGCTGATGATCACGACGTCTGGCTGCCCTTGTGGACGGCCTACCTGAGCTTCTACAAAACGACGCTGCCGGAGACGGTCAGCCAGACTACCTGGCAGCGCTTTCTGGATGGCAACGAACCCACCCATGCTGCTCTTGCCTGGCAGGACGGCAAAGCGGTGGGCATGGTGCATTTCATCTATCACCGTTCAAACTGGAGCATCAGCAATGCGTGCTACTTACAGGATCTGCTGGTCGCGCCGGACCAGCGCGGCACGGGCGTCGGCCGCAGGCTGATCGAGTACGTGTACGCAACGGCCAAGCGGGACGGTGCCGACAAGGTTCACTGGCTCACCCACGAAACCAACGCCACCGCCATTCAGCTCTATGAGCGTATCGCTGAGCGCCCGGGCTTCATCCAATTTCGCAAACCGCTGTAGCACCAGGAATTCTCGACATGTCGGACCTCAACCATTGGCAATCCGCCAAACTGCCTGACACTCGCACGCTGCAAGGGCGCTTTGTTCGCCTGGAAAAACTGAGCGCCGCCCGCCATGGCGATGGGTTATGGGAAACACTGGAAGGTCCGACAGCTGACCCCAGGCTGTGGGATTACTTGTTCGTAGGGCCGTTTCCTGAGCGCAACGCATTCGATGACTATCTCGCAGGGTTGGAAGGCTCGGTAGACCCTTGGTTCTATACCGTCGTCGATCAACAGACGGGCAACATCGACGGCTTTCTTGCCCTGATGTCCATTGTCCCGAGCGCAGGCCGCATTGAGATTGGTCATGTAACCTTTGGAGCTTCCATGCAACGCACGCCCAAAGCGACGGAGGCGGTTTATCTGTTGGCCAGGGAATCCTTTGCGCTGGGCAATCGCCGGCTGGAGTGGAAGTGCAACGCCGACAACGCCCGCTCCAAGCGCGCGGCAGAGCGCTTCGGCTTCACGTTCGAGGGGGCGTTCCGCCAGCATGCAGTCTCCAAGGGACAGAACCGAAACACCGCGTGGTATTCAATCATCGACAGCGAGTGGCCAGAGGTGGAGCGGGCATTCGACGCATGGCTGGGTGTGGATAACTTCGACAACGGCCAGCAGGTGAGGAAGCTGGAAGAGCTGCGTGGCCAGCCCCTGACTGAGTAGGAAACGTCCGAAAACGCTGCGTGACTCTCACAGGCACAAAAAGCTCAGGCTATCGTCAAGCGTGTTCACAGGAAGTGGACACCCTAACCATTCAAGGAAGACGACATGCAAACCCTTAATGCCCAGAAAACCCCTGAAAACCCATGGCGCGTACCGGCTCCCGTCCTTAGCAGCGGTAAATACGGAAGCGTGATCGTTGATCGAGGATTGCTCAAGAAAGCCGTCGCCGGTTCCAACGGTCACTATCTTTTCGCCGATAATGCGGTCGGCGTGCAGTCGTTGGCGATTGTCGGCACGGCGGTGCAGGTCATTGAATTCCTGCTAAACCACCAAACGCGCGGTGTCGAATCGACGATCAAAAGCCTCCCGCACCTCTACATGGGCATCAGCCCATACACACCAAAAGCCCGATTCTCGGGGGTATTTCCCGCCAACGAGCTGCTTTCAAGCGTCGCCGACTTTTTGGGCAAATTGATCCCCGCACCGGATTGGTCAACACTTATCGGCGCGCCTGATCAGCTCGCCACACTCCAGAAAGCCTTCGACGGCCTGACTTCTGCGGAAAAGGCCAAGGGCACCTTGCTCTACGTCAAGCTCAGCTACATGCAGGAAGAGAAAATGATCTTGATCGGCAGAGGCAAGGCTACGTTCAAAGACATCCTGCATGCCTTTCAGAAAAGCTATAAAAAATGACTGCCGCTGGTAACCCAGAGTAGATACAAAGCAAAAAAAAGAGGAGCCACGAGAGCTCCCCCAGAGGTAACTGTTCAGCCTGTCGCGTCTGTGCGCGGCAGGCTGTTGTTCTTCAGCGAAAGGTCAGCCTTCAATCTCGACCAAAATTTCGCCCGGGTTCACGCGATCACCCTTGGCCACATGAATCGCCACAACCTTGCCGGCAACCGCTGCCTGCACTTCGGTTTCCATCTTCATCGCTTCGGTAATCAGCACAGCCTGTCCCGCACGCACGCTGTCGCCTTCTTTCACCAGCACGTCAACAATATTGCCTGGCATGGTCGTGCTCACATGCCCCGGTTTGCTGGCTTGAGCACGCTTGCCGATGCCCGTGCCGACGAATTCGTTGAGCGGCTCGAACACCACTTCTTCCGGCATGCCGTCGATGGACAGATAAAAGTGACGCTTGCCCTCGGCTTTGACGCCCACACCGGTGATGTCGACGCGGTAGCTTTCGCCGTGGACGTCGATCACGAACTCAGTCGGTACGCCCTCGCCGCCCGCCTTGGTCACCGCGCCCGGCTCGGGGATGGGCAGCAACGGCTCTGGGGCCAGGGTGCCTGCGGCGCGTTCTTCGAGAAACTTGCGCCCGATATCCGGGAACATGGCATACGTCAGCACGTCTTCTTCGGTGGCGGCCAATGCACCGATCTCGCCGCGCAGCTTAGTCATCTCCGGCTTGAGCAGATCGGCAGGGCGCACATCGATCAGCTCTTCATTGCCGATGGCCTGCCGACGCAGCGTCTCGTCCACTTGCCCCGGCGCCTTGCCATACCCTCCGGTGAGATAAAGCTTCACTTCATTGGTGATGGTTTTATAACGTTCTCCTGCCAGCACGTTGAAAAACGCCTGGGTACCGACGATCTGCGAAGTCGGGGTCACCAGGGGCGGGTAACCCAGGTCTTTGCGCACACGTGGAATTTCCGCCAGCACTTCAGCCATGCGGTTCAATGCGCCCTGCTCTTTGAGCTGGTTGGCGAGGTTGGAAATCATGCCTCCCGGCACCTGGTTGACTTGCACCCTGGTGTCGACCGCAGTGAATTCGCTCTCGAACTGGTGATACTTCTTTCGCACGGCGTAGAAGTACAAGCCGATTTCCTGCAGCAGTTCCAGATCCAGGCCGGTGTCGAACTCGCTCCCTTTGAGCGCCGCCACCATGGATTCGGTGCCCGGGTGACTGGTGCCCCAGGCAAAACTGGAGATGGCGGTATCAATATGATCCGCACCGTTTTCCACTGCCTTGAGCTGGCACATCGCGGCCAGGCCTGCGGTGTCGTGAGAGTGAATGAACACCGGCAGCGATTGCTCGGCCTTCAGTGCCTTGACCAGCTCACCCGTCGCATACGGGGTCAGCAGACCCGCCATGTCTTTGATCGCGACAGAATCACAGCCCATCGCCTCCATCTCCTTGGCCTGCGCCACAAACGCGCCGATGGTGTGCACCGGGCTGGTGGTATAGGCAATGGTGCCCTGCGCGTGTTTGCCGGAAGCCTTCACTGCCTCAACCGCAACGCGCAGATTTCGCACGTCGTTCATCGCGTCGAAAATGCGGAAAACGTCAATCCCGTTCACTGCAGCCTTGGCGACGAATGCCTTGACGACGTCGTCGCTGTAATGGCGATACCCCAACAGATTCTGACCGCGAAGCAGCATTTGCAACCGCGTATTGGGCAGCGCAGCGCGCAACTGACGCAGGCGCTCCCATGGATCTTCTTTCAGGAAGCGCACGCAGGCATCGAACGTTGCACCACCCCACACTTCCAGCGACCAATAGCCGACCTTGTCGAGCTTGTCGCAGATCGGCAGCATGTCCTCGGTGCGCATACGGGTCGCCAGCAGGGACTGATGGGCGTCGCGCAGAATGGTGTCGGTGACATGGATCTTCTTGGTCATTTTTATCTCCTCAGAGCTGCAAGCGCCAAGCTGCAAGCCTTAAGCAAAAGCCGATCGCGCTCTTCCTTGCAGCTTGCCACTTGTCGCTTGCAGCTAACGTGTTCATAAGCCCGCATGGGCGGCAATGGCGGCGGCGATGGCCAGGGCGAGCTCTTCAGGCTTGCGCTTGATCGAGTAATTAGTCAGCTCGGGGTGGCTTTCAACAAAGCTGGTATTGAATTGCCCGCTGCGGAATTCCGGGTTGCGCAGGATCTCCTGGTAGTACGCGGCCGTGGTCTTAACGCCCTGCAAACGCATGTCATCGAGCGCCCGCAGGCCACGGTCCATCGCTTCCTCCCAGGTCAGCGCCCAGACAATCAGCTTCAGGCACATCGAGTCGTAATACGGTGGAATGGTGTAGCCGGTATAGATAGCCGTATCCGTTCGCACACCAGGGCCGCCCGGCGCGTAGTACCGGGTGATTTTGCCGAAGCTCGGCAGAAAACCGTTTTTCGGGTCCTCTGCGTTGATCCGGAACTGCAACGCGAAGCCGCGATGGATGATGTCTTCCTGTTTGACCGACAGCGGCAGCCCGGAGGCGATCCGAATCTGCTCGCGCACAATGTCGATCCCGGTGATTTCCTCAGTGATCGTGTGCTCGACCTGAACCCGGGTATTCATCTCCATGAAGTACACCTCGCCCTCGGCGAGCAGAAACTCCACGGTGCCGGCGTTCTCGTAGCCCACCGCCTTGGCTGCACGCACGGACAGATCGCCGATGTAGGCACGTTGCTCGGGTGTCAGTTGAGGGCTGGGGGCGATTTCGATGAGCTTCTGGTTGCGGCGTTGGATGGAACAGTCGCGCTCAAACAGATGCACGACGTTGCCAAAGCTGTCGCCGAGAATCTGCGCCTCGATGTGCTTGGGGTTGACGATGCACTTTTCGAGAAAGACTTCGGCCTTGCCAAACGCCTTGGTGGCCTCGGAAATAACCCGCGGAAATGCCTGCTCGAGTTCTTCCCGACTGTTGCAGCGACGAATGCCACGACCGCCCCCACCCGAGGTGGCCTTGAGCATGACCGGATAACCGATGCGGTCACCTTCAATCAACGCTTCAGCGATGTCTGCGACGTTACCTTCAGTGCCCGGGGTGACCGGGACGCCAGCCTTGATCATGCTGCGGCGGGCTTCGGTTTTATCCCCCATGCGCCGGATGACTTCAGCGGACGGGCCGATGAATTTAATCCCTCGCTCTGCGCAGATTTCTGCCAGCTCTGCGTTCTCCGATAAGAATCCATAGCCAGGGTGCAAAGCATCGCAGCCGGTTTCTACCGCGAGGTTCACCAACTTGCGCGGGTTCAAATAGCCTTCAAGCGGCTCCGAGCCGATGCCATAGGCTTCGTCCGCGCGCTTCACGTGGAGCGCATGCCGGTCGGCTTCCGAGTAGATCGCCACTGAGCGGATGCCCATCTCGGCGCAGGCGCGCACGATTCGGACCGCGATTTCCCCCCGGTTTGCGATCAGGATTTTTTTTATCACTGGAATTTCCTCGACCGATTAGCGGATGGACCAGAGGTCTGGCCCATGCCGCATGACATTCCGTTACCGCGTATTGCAATGCGGGTGAAGCCACCCTATGACGGATCAGCAATTAACAAAAGTGAGTAAAAATTGGGTGAACCATAAGTAAAACCTTATAGTTGCGAGTATTGCTCTGCCGAGAATGGGAAAAATATGCGTAAGTCATTGATGCGCATGACATTGCGCCAGCTGCGCATTTTCAACGAGGTGTGCGACCTACGCTCGTACAGCCGGGCCGCCGAAGAGATGTCGCTGACACAGCCGGCTGTGAGCCTACAGATTCGCCAGCTTGAGGAATGCGTGGGCCAGCCGCTATTTGAGTACGTGGGGAAGAAGCTCTATCTCACACAAGCGGCAGAGGCACTGCAACTGGCCAGCCGGGACATCTTCGGCCGGCTGGAAAATCTCGACATGCAACTGTCGGACATGCAGGGCTCGCTGCAGGGGCAACTTAAGCTGGCGATCGAATCCAGTGCCAAGTACTTCGTTCCCCACCTGTTCGCAGCATTCAAGCGCAGATTCCCGGAGGTGATGCTCAAGCTTACCGTCGTCAACCGGGCTCAAGTGATACGGCGCCTCTCGGACAACCGTGATGATCTAGTGGTGATGTCGATGGTCCCCCAGGACATGGGACTGGAATTCTTGCCCTTTCTGAACAACCCCATTGTCGCCGTGGCTCGTCCTGATCATCCGCTCACCTTGTCGCCGGGTCTCTCGCTGAAGGACCTTGAGGCGGCAACATTGGTGGTACGCGAACAGGGCTCGGGCACACGGAAAGCGTGCGAGGAGTACTTCAAGGAAAAGCGCATTCATTTCGAGCACACCCTGGAGGTGTCGTCGGCCGAGGCGCAGCGTGAATGCGTGGTGGCGGGGCTGGGCGTTGCGCTACTGACACGTCATGCGCTGAGCCTGGAATTGGCCACCGGCATGCTGATCGAGCTGCCAGTGGCCGAATTACCGCTGTATCGAAGTTGGTGCGTCGTACAAGCCCGGGATAAACGTCTGTCGCCGGTCGCTCATGCGTTCCTGGATTTCATCCGGACCGAGCGTACGCAGATCAGCGAGCTGGTCGCGCGCTTTGATGGCCACCTTCCGAAGCGCTAACGCCCTGCCAGAAATGAGCAGACGCGCCATCCAGGTAGTCGGAGAGTTCCTGGTTCAAACGGCGCTCTTCGGAGTGGCTCTCGATTGCACGCCGAAACGCCATGCGGCGCTGGTCTTCCTGCTGGCGGCGAGTCTTGCTGCTGGAGGTACTGTGCTGGTGCGAGTCATCGTAGTGCCGAGGCATATCCTGTCTCCCATTCGTGTGCGGGAGTACAGAGTGGCGTCGAGCGGTGACGATCAGGCGTCGGAAGCGTTACAGCTTGGTGAATGTTTCAACGCTGGGCAGGCGTTGACTCAGTCCTCGGACGACTTGATCGACTTGGGCGACAACCGCAGGCTGCGCAAGCTGCGCTTCACGCTTTTCAGGTGATTGACCAGGCTAGGCCCGCGCGCCATTGCCACGCCCATCGCCAGGACATCAATGACCACCAGATGCGCGATTCGCGAGGTGAGAGGCGTGTAGATTTCGGTGTCTTCGTGCACGTCAATCGCGAGGTTGACCGTGGACAACTCGGCCAGGGGCGTCTGGCTAGGGCACAGAGTGATCAGATTGGCGCCGCTTTCACGCACCAGATTGGCGGTGATCAGCAGGTCTTTCGAGCGCCCGGATTGCGAGATGCACACAGCAACGTCTGTGGGCTTGAGCGTGACCGCCGACATTGCCTGCATGTGCGGATCAGAGTAGGACGCTGCCGTCAGGAGTAACCGAAAGAACTTGTGCTGAGCGTCTGCGGCGACCGCGCCAGAGGCCCCGAACCCGTAGAACTCGACCCTGTGTGCGGCTGCCATTACCGTCACCGCCGCCTGCAGCGCATGAGGGTCGAGCTTCTCGCGTACTTCCATCAGCGTGTGCAGAGTGGTATCGAAAATCTTCAGGCTGTAATCAGCGACCGAGTCGTCTTCGTGAATGGCGAACTGGCCGAAGCTGGCACCAGCGGCAAGGCTCTGCGCAAGCTTGAGCTTCAGGTCCTGAAAACCGGTACAGCCAATAGCACGGCAAAAACGCACGATGGTCGGCTCGCTGATGCCGACTGCATGGGCCAGATCGGCCATGGAGCTGTGCATCACGGCCGCCGGATCGAGCAGCACGTGGTCGGCTACTTTCAACTCCGACTTGCGCAAGAGATGGCGTGACTGGGCGATGTGCTGCAACAGATTCAAAGGGCAGGACTCAAGTGAAGGATGGGCCGGGCTGTAGCTTTCTTGTAGTTATACTACATGACCTGCAAACCGCACAGCTAAACGATCTCGCCGAGGTTGGCCGATCCTGGTTGAGGGTCAGGTCGCTTTATAGTGTAGGGCTTTTCGTACGGGACTCCAGGCTTCAGTCAGCCGACTGCGCAGGATTTCACCCATGACGTCCGCCTCCACCGGCCGACTGATCAAGTAGCCTTGTACTTCATCGCAACCGTGGGTCCGCAAGAATTCCAGTTGCTCGCAGTCCTCCACACCTTCGGCCACCACCTTGAGGTCCAGACTGTGGGCCATCGCAATAATCGCCTTCGTAATGGCTGCGTCTTCGGCACCCTCATTCAAACCGCGGATAAAGGCCTGGTCGATCTTCACGTAGTGCACCGGGAAACGTTTCAGATAACTCAACGAGGAATAACCGGTGCCGAAGTCGTCGATGGCCAACTTCACGCCGAGGGCACGCAACTGCTGAAACGTGGTGATGATGTGCTCGACACTTTCAAGCAGCTGACTCTCGGTCAACTCAAGCTCGAGGTATTCGGGCGCAAGCCCTGTTTCTTCGAGCACCTGCCGCACCAGACTGACTAACTTGCCCTGGCGCATCTGATGCACCGACAGGTTGACCGACACCCTGATGGCAGCGAACCCTTTACGCTGCCATTCGCAGGCCTGATGACAGGCATTTCGCAGCACAAACTCTCCAATATTGGCGATCAACCCGGTCTCTTCGGCCAAGCCGATGAACTCCCCGGGAGAGATCAGACCACGCTCTGGGTGACGCCACCGCACCAGCGCTTCCGCTGAGTTCAGGCGTCCGCTGTGGAGCTCCAGCTTGGGCTGGTAAAAAACCTCCAGTTGCCCTTCTGCAATCGCTCGGCGCAGTTGAATTTCCAGCTCCAGCCGACCGGGGGTGTGGGCCTCAAGGCTGTCGCTGAAAAACTGAAAGTTATCGCCACCCAGATGCTTGGCGTGCTGCATTGCCATGTGTGCCTGGCTGACCAGCGCGGATATGTCCCGGGCGGAACCCGGCAGCAAAGCGATCCCTATGGAGGCGCTAACGACCAGTTCATGGCCCGAGACCGATACCGGCGAGCGCAGCTTGGCGAGCAGACGCGTCGTAATACGCGCCAGGGTGGTCAGGTTGCCGTGGCTGTCGAAGAGCACGGCGAACTCGTCTGCGGACAAGCGCGCCACCGTATCGGCCCCTGCCACTTGGGCATTCAGCCGACGGGCGACGAGGCGCAGCAATTGGTCGGCGATGTCGTGACCCAGGCTGGCGTTGAGCAACTTGAACCGATCCAGGTTGATATGCAGCAGGGCCAATGTGCGCCCACCCTGACGTGCCCGCTGATTGGCCTCACGCAATCGTTCGTTAAACAGTGCCCGGTTGGCCAGGCCCGTCAGCTCGTCGTAATGAGTCAGGTAGCGCGTGCGCTCTTCATATTGGCGCGTCAGCTCACGGTTGAGCTCGTCACTTCTGGCCTGGGCCTGCTGAAGGTGCTCGATCAGGGCGACGTTCTGGAATCGGCGGATCAAACCACGCTCGATCAATCGATTGACCTGACCGGCCACGACAATCAGCGCCAATAACAGGATCAATCCCAGCCATCCCCATCCGTGAAGGTGTGGGTCGCCTGCCAGGAACAGATAAACAATGGGCGGCAGCAGGCAGGGCAACGTGAAGGTCAGGAATGCGGGGATGCTCACCGCGTAGGCCACGCTGGCCGACAGCGTGGCTGCGCCGAGCAGGCCGAACAACCACGCTTGCTGAGCCAGGCTTGGCGCTGGCACCAACACGAGCGCAGCAGTGGACAGCGTGAAGCCACTTACACAGGCGCCAGCCAGAAACATTCGATTCCAGAGCGGCTGCGAGCGTCGCTCAAGCGACGCCGACCTGAATGCCGCAACCTGAAGCACGCGCAAGGACACCAGGACCGACAGCCATCCCAGCCACACGGCAACCAACACATATCGCTCCGGACTCCAGAGCAACCACGCGCAGAGCAAACCGTTGATGAACATGAAAAGCGTCGGCAGCAATGAGCCTTGATAGAGAAGACGGGTGCGCTCGACGGCAAGCTGGGTTGCAAACTGCCTGCTGATGACACGTCGTGTCGCCAGGGAGTCTGCCGGGGCTTCGGAGCTGGGGGTCATGGCGATTCTTATAATTGGTGGCCTTGAACGTTCGCGGAGGATACACAAGGGAGCGGCGAGACCAAACAGTCATCCTTGAAATCGGCGTACGGGCCGATACAACGCTCAACAGCATGACCGGCCAGCGTTAGGGTTTGCCCACGCCCTCACAGCACCCTAGAATGCCTCGATGCGCGATGATCTCTCTCTTCTGCTTAACTCCCTCAACGATGCCCAACGCCAGGCTGTAGCTGCCTCCGTGGGTCGTCAGTTGGTCCTGGCCGGCGCTGGTTCCGGCAAAACCCGTGTGCTGGTGCACCGTATCGCCTGGTTGATTCAGGTCGAGAACGCCTCGCCGCATTCGATTCTGTCGGTGACGTTCACCAACAAGGCCGCTGCCGAGATGCGCCATCGCATCGAACAGCTGATGGGCATCAACCCGGCCGGCATGTGGGTCGGCACGTTTCACGGCCTGGCCCATCGCCTGCTGCGGGCTCACTGGCAAGAAGCGGGTCTGAGCCAGAGCTTCCAGATCCTCGACAGCGACGACCAGCAGCGTCTGGTCAAACGGGTCATGCGCGAGCTGAATCTGGATGAGCAACGCTGGCCGGCACGGCAGGCACAGTGGTTTATCAACGGCCAGAAAGATGAAGGGCTGCGGCCAAAACATATTCAGGCGGGCGGCGATCTGTTCCTGGCCACCATGAAGTCGGTGTACGAGGCTTACGAGGCTGCCTGTCAGCGGGCCGGCGTAATCGACTTCTCGGAGCTGCTGCTGCGTGCGCTCGACCTGTGGCGCGACAACCCTGGTCTGCTTGCGCATTATCAGCGGCGTTTCCGTCACGTCCTGGTGGACGAATTTCAGGACACCAACGCCGTTCAGTATGCCTGGCTGCGTTTGCTCGCTCAGGGCGGCGACAGCCTGATGGTCGTCGGCGATGACGATCAGTCCATCTACGGTTGGCGCGGCGCAAAAATCGAGAATATTCACCAGTATTCCGATGACTTTCCCGACACCGAGACCATTCGCCTGGAGCAGAATTATCGCTCCACTGCGAGCATCCTGAAGGCGGCCAACGGTCTGATCGTCAACAACAGCGGCCGATTGGGCAAAGAGTTGTGGACGGACGTCGGCGACGGTGAGCTGATCAGCCTTTATGCCGCTTTCAACGAACATGATGAAGCGCGTTACGTGGTCGAGACCATCGAAAGCGCGATCAAGACCGGCCTCGCGCGCAGCGACATCGCCATTCTCTATCGCTCCAACGCCCAGTCGCGAGTGCTCGAAGAGGCGTTGCTGCGCGAGCGCATTCCATACCGTATTTACGGCGGCCAACGGTTCTTCGAGCGCGCCGAGATCAAAAACGCCATGGCGTATCTGCGCTTGCTGGACGGCCGCGGTAATGATTCAGCGCTGGAGCGGGTGATCAACGTGCCGCCCCGCGGAATCGGCGAAAAAACCGTCGAAGCGATTCGCGAGCATGCGCGTCACTCCCACGTGTCGATGTGGGAGGCGATGCGTTTGCTCGTCGCCAATAAAGGCTTGGCCGGTCGCGCAGCAGGCGCACTGGGCGCCTTTATCGAGCTCATTGAAAATCTCGCCGCCAAAGCTGCTGACATGCCACTGCACTTGATGACCCAGACGGTCATCGAACAGTCCGGCCTGATCACCTATCACAAGGAAGAGAAAGGCGAGAAAGGCCAGGCCCGGGTGGAAAACCTTGAGGAACTGGTCAGCGCTGCGCGCGCATTCGAGAACAGTGAAGAAGAGGAAGACCTGACGCCCCTGGCAGCCTTCCTGGGTCACGCTTCACTGGAGGCCGGTGACACCCAGGCCGATGAGCACGAAGACAGCATCCAGTTGATGACGCTCCACAGCGCCAAAGGCCTGGAGTTTCCATATGTGTTCCTGGTCGGCATGGAAGAAGGCCTGTTTCCGCACAAGATGAGCCTGGAAGAACCTGGTCGCCTTGAAGAGGAACGCCGTCTTGCATATGTGGGTATTACCCGGGCCATGCAGCACCTGGTAATGACTTACGCGGAGACCCGACGCCTGTATGGAAGCGAAACCTACAACAAGGTTTCGCGTTTCGTGCGCGAGGTGCCGCCCAACCTTATCCAGGAAGTGCGGCTGTCCAACAGCGTGACGCGTCCGTTCGGCGGCTCGAAGACGATGGCTCCGAGTCGCTTGTTCGACGGCGAAAACATCCCGCAGAGCCAGTTCTCGCTCGGTCAGCACGTGCAGCACGCTGTGTTCGGTGAGGGCGTTATCCTGAACTTCGAAGGTTCCGGGGCGCAGGCGCGGGTGCAGGTAAACTTTTCTGAAGGCAGCAAGTGGTTAATGCTGGGGTACGCAAAGCTGGAGCCCGTCTGATCGGCCTTTGATACAGCGTGCCGGGATCAGGGAAGTCTCTGGCACAGCTGCCTCGATTCGGGTGCGTCCGTCGGGACGTCGCCTCGGTGCTGCTCTTGCATTCCCACAACCGCCCCCCATCCTTCCTACAGAACTTTCTCCACCTGCCTACGACCCAAGTCGGATGGGCATGATGAAGCTCCACGCAAAAGCCGGAAACATATGGCTGCTGGTCATACCCACTTGTCCTGTGCAACATGGCGCGCGTGCAATCCACAAACGGGAATTCCCTTATGCAACGTTTTCTTAGCATCGCTTTGGCAATGATCATCGGGCTCACCATGAGCCTCGATGTCAATGCTGCGCGCTTCGGTGGTGGCAAGAGCATGGGCTCGGCGCCAAGTCACCAGGCGCGCCAAACAGCTCCTTCTGCTCCTGCCGCAGCACCCAACGCCGCCGGCCGTCCCGCGCCTGCTGCGGGCGGTGCTTCCAAATGGCTGGGCCCATTGGCCGGTCTCGCCGCCGGTGGCCTCCTGGCCTCCATGTTCATGGGCGGTGGCTTTGAGGGCATGCAGTTCTTCGACATCCTGATCATGGCGATCATTGCGTTCGTGATCTTCCGCTTCATCGCGGCACGTCGACGTAAACAGCAACCACAAATGGCCCCTGCTGGCGCTCCGTTCCAGCGTGAAGCCTTTGAACAACCACAACCTGCACAGAACTCGATGTTTGGCGGCTCTGCATCTGCAGCAACAGCCCGTCCGGTAATCAACGCTCCGGCCTGGTTCAATGAAGAACGCTTTCTTGAGGCGGCGCGCAGCCACTTCCAGTCGTTGCAACAGCACTGGGACGCGAACGAGATGGACAAGATCTCCGAGTTCGTGACCCCACAGATGCTGCAGTTCCTGAAAAAAGAGCGTGCAGATCTGGGTGAAGGCTTCCAGTCGACCTACATCGACAACCTCACTGTGCAGCTCGACGGTCTGGATGATCGCGCCGACAAAACCATCGCCACGCTGACCTTTGCCGGTGTGTCGAAAACATCGCGCTTCGACCAGGGCGAAGTGTTCAGCGAAAGCTGGAACATGGAACGCGCCCAGGGCGACAACCAGCCTTGGCTGGTTGCAGGTATCCGCCAAAACGGCTGATACCACTGAGCAGCTGCAAATGAACCCCGGACTTGTTCCGGGGTTCTGTTTTTATAGAAGCCGAGTTAATTTGGCGTTGTCTTTAAGCTGCTGTATAACCCGCGCAAATCGTTAGAGGATCCACGTCGTGGAAGAAGTCATCGAACAACTCCGTGAAGCCAATGAACCGGTTCCTGTCCCGCTCGAGCTGCCTGACGAAGACCAACTGGTCGAGATTGAAGAGCAGCTGTTCATCAACATCCCGTTTGTCTTCAAGGAGTTCTTGCTGACCGTCAGCGATGTGGTCTACGGCAGCCTTGAACCGGTCACCGTGACCGATCCAGGCTCACACACCTATCTCCCGGAAGTGGCAGCAACTGCTTGGGACATCGGCGTTCCCCGTGAATTGATCCCGCTGTGCCAGGACGGTGAGGATTACTACTGCGTCGAAGAAGACGGCACCGTGGTGCTGTGGTCGGGCGAGGAAGAAATCGTCACCGAAGACAGTTGGGAATCTGTCTGGCACTGGGCGCGGGACGTCTGGCTGGAAAGCTGAAACGCGACCTGCTGTCCCGAATATCGGACTTGGGGCTCGCGCCTCAAGGCTCCGGGTGATTGCCCAGGGTTTCCAGTAACGCGACCTGCATTCGCGTGTGAACCCGAATAAACCAGCGCCACAATACGGCGGATACGATGGTCGCCACGATGACGATCAGCACTAGCCACTCGCGCGTCGGCAGCATGCTGGATGACAGCAGTGCGATCAGCAGGAAAATCACCATCAATGAAAGCAAGGGGATCACTTCAGCGATCACCCGGCGGACACGTGCTGTGTGCCTGCCAGCCATTTCCGGCTTCACGCTCAGCTCTGCCAGAAGCATCGAAAGCGCTTTGAGCTTCCGATAGGCAGCGATCAGAAACGGAAGTGACAGCAGCAAAGACGCGCCCCAGATCCAGGCCTTTTGCTGACCGACATCACTCACCCAATCGCTGAAGTAAACGCCGATGCGCTCGGCGAAGAACGCCCCGGTAAAAAATATCGCGATAACCAATGCCAGATTGATGCCGACCTGCAGCAGGATTTTTCGGACCATCGCTGCCAACAGCGCGCCTTCCCCTCGAGGCTGAATACTGCGCAACCATTCTCCATACATACCGAAAACCCGGGCCAACCTTTCGGGAACGACGGCGCCCAGCGTGTGCGACAGAGGATCCGCGGCGCGGATGAGGTAAGGCGTGAGTAATGTCGTGATCGCGGACACCGCCACCGCAACGGGGTAGAGAAAGTCGCTCGTGACCTGCAGCGTCATCCCCAGCGCTGCGATGATGAAAGAGAATTCGCCGATCTGCGACAGACCCATGCCTACCCTTAACGATGTTTTGCCGTCGTTTCCCGCAATGAAAGCACCGAGGCCGCAGGAGATCATCTTCCCCATCACCACCGCGACGGTGATCACCGCGATGGGCCACGCGTAATCCAGCAGGATTTTCGGATCGATCATCAAGCCAATCGCAACAAAGAAGATCGCACTGAACATGTCACGGATGGGCTCGACGAGATGCTCAATCTTCGCCAGCTGCCTGGACTCAGCCATGATCGCCCCGATCAGAAAAGCGCCCAGCACCATGCTGTACTCAAGCTTCACCACCAGCAGACAAAACCCGAAACACAGACCCAGTACCGTGACCAATAGCATTTCGTTGCTTTCAAATTTTGCGACGTATGCCAGCAGGCGCGGGACGACCAGAATGCCGATAACCAGCGCGACGATCATGAACAACGACAGTTTGCCGACGGTGGAAAACACCTCTCCGGAGCTGACTGAGCCACTCACGGCGATACCCGACAGCAGCGCGATGATCCCGATCCCCAGAATGTCTTCGACAATCAGCACCCCGAAGATCAACTGAGCAAAACGCTGGTTTTTCATCTTCAGGTCATTCAGGGCCTTAACGATGATAGTAGTGGACGAAATGGCCAGAATAGCGCCGAGGAACAGCGAGTCCATAGTGTTCCAACCGAAGAACTGCCCGATTTCGTAGCCGATCCAGATCATCAGGGTGATTTCGAGAAACGCGGCGATGAACGCCGTTGCCCCCACCTTGAACAGCTTGCGAAGGCTGAATTCCAGGCCCAGGCAAAACATCAAAAAAATCACGCCCAGTTCGGCGAGGGTCTTGATGGTTTGCTCATCGTGAATGAGGCCGAATGGCGGGGTATGCGGGCCGATGATGAAGCCAGCAACGATGTAGCCGAGAACCACGGGCTGCTTGAGTCGATGAAACACTACCGTTACAACGCCGGCCACGAGCATGATCACAGCCAGATCCTGAATGAAGCTGATGGCATGCATACGCGCGGCTCCTGCTGACAAGCGATTCAATGCGCGTACCCGTCAATCGATACAAATGCCGTACGAAATATCGCCAACAAGGCTCGAAAAATCTGACTGGTACGCAGGATTTAGCCCATCCGGGGGCTTTCGCAGGTTAACACCGCACAAAACCGGATAAAGCCGGTGCAATATATGGAAACAGATGGGAACGGGCGTGACGGCAGAGCAGTCGTCGGCGTCCCGGTATGGATGGATTTGCTGCCAATCTGCATTCGAGCACCTGAGCAAGGTGCCTTCTGACCTTTTGAACCGTGAGCACGCTATGGAACCCGGAAACGCCCAGCTGTCGATGACTGTATTGATGACCCCGGACATGGCCAACTTCTCTGGCAACGTTCACGGCGGGACGCTGCTGAAGTACCTAGACGAAGTTGCCTACGCATGTGCGAGCCGGTATGCAGGCCGCTATGTGGTAACGCTGTCCGTAGACCAGGTGATTTTCCGTGAGCCTATTCATGTCGGCGAGCTTGTGACCTTTCTGGCATCGGTCAACTACACCGGCAACACGTCCATGGAAGTGGGCATTAAGGTCGTGACTGAAAACATCCGCGAGCGCTCGGTTCGTCATACCAACAGCTGCTTTTTCACCATGGTGGCGGTGGATGACCAGCGCAAACCGGCCAGCGTACCGCCATTGTCGCCCACCAACAGCGAAGACAAGCGTCGTTACGTGCAGGCACAACAACGCCGCCAGATCCGTCAGGAACTGGAGAAGCGTTATCGTGAAATCAAGGATGAGCCGGTTTAACTCAGCGCCGGGTTTCGGCTTACAGCCGGACCGCCTCGAACCTGACGCGCGGATGGGCGATTCGGTCCTGCGCGCGCACCAGCTCCAGCTCGTAGCTGCCGCAGGCCTGGGTTTCCAGCAACACCTCGTGCACCGCCGAGGCTGCAAATTCAAACGCGCTGCGCAGGTCGTCACCCAGCAGAACTCTGGATAGGAACAAGCCCGAAGTTAAATCGCCCACCCCAACCGGCTGTCGCGGAAATGCCAGAAGCGGCCGGCGCAGGTGCCAGCTCTCGTCTGCAGTGACCAGCAGCATTTCAAAGCCGTCCGCAGGCTTGCCCGGGTAAGCCAAGTGCTTGACCACAACCGCCTTGGGGCCTCGGGCAAGTAGCGCACGCGCCATGCCGAGGCAGTCAGCCAGCGAGTCGGGTTGGCGACCCGAGAAGCTGTCCAGCTCAAGCTGGTTAGGGCAGAGGAAATCAGCAACCGCCGCGGCTTCATCAAGCAGGAAATCGCTGACCTCCTGCGGCACGATGCAGCCCTTTTCCGGGTGCCCCATCACCGGGTCACACAGGTACAGCGCGCGAGGGTTGGCGCGTTTGATTTGCGCAACGGCGGTTAAAATCGCTCGCCCCTGCGCGGCGCTCCCCAGGTACCCGGACAACACCGCGTCGCAATTGCCCAGTTCGCCAATCGCGGCAATGCCTTGGACCAACGCCGGGATTTGCTGCGGCGCCAGCACTTCGCCCGCCCACTGGCCATACTGCGTGTGGTTGGAGAACTGAACGGTATTCAACGGCCAGACATTAATGCCGATACGCTGCATAGGGAACACGGCTGCGCTGTTCCCCGCGTGACCAAATACGACATGCGACTGGATGGCGAGTAGATGGGGCGAACGTTTCATGACAGGTTCCTGAGACCGGGAAAGCACAGTAGTGGCGATGCCGGTCGAAGTGAAGCGAAATTAAACTTTCGGGCTATGGCTGTCTGTCACTCGACGCAGTTAAGCTGCAGGCATTCTGTTGGAGTCTCATTTCCATGCTGACACTGGGCAACATTTTCGTGCTGATGCTGTTGGCGAGCGGCGCCGCTTGGCTGTGGCACGCCCACGGCCTGCGGGAGCGGGCGCTCGAAAGGGTCAAGCAGCATTGTGCCAAGCTTGACCTCGAGTTGCTCGATGGCAACGTGGCGCTGAAGCGAGTGACCTTCAAGCGAGACAACGAGGGCCGCAAGCGTTTGGCGCGGGTCTACAACTTCGAGTTCACCGTGACTGGCGAGCATCGTCATCCGGGCACGATCACTATGTTCGGTGCCCATGCGGCGCAGATCGAACTGGCGCCCTACCCGTTCGAAATCAAGGACCGCAAGCCAACCGCCGAGATCATTCAGCTGAGCCAGTGGCGGCAGGAGCACAATAAGTGGAAGCAGTGAACAGCTGTGGATAACCCGTTTTACACCATGCAGGCCGCCATCGCCCGCTGCAACGCCGCCTCATCCTGAGGACAGTCGAAGATCAGCTCAAGACGTGAGTCTTTGCGCCACTCGCTAGGCGTCCAGCTTAAATCGTCTCCACTCAGAGCGTTGCTTGAGACCCATCCCCGTTCGCTGTGGATAACCATTTTTGCACGCCGCCAGCCCAAAGACCGTAACCAGGCATGTACCTGTGAGGCATCAAATACGCGCTCAGGGTGCCAGCGCCAGCCTATGCTCCAGCCTTCGGCCTGCTGCTGGATCAAGCAGACCGGCGCCATCGCGTCGGGCCATGCTCCGGGCATTGCTGCCAGAGAATTGGGTAGTGCAGGATCGTCTGCGCCCATCTGGGCCTGAACGTTGATCCCTGGCAATAAATCCAGAGGCAAAACACCGTGGTCGGTCCAGTGCAACGCGCAGTCAGGTAGCGCGGCGGTGACTGCCCGCCGCTCTGCACCATTTAGCCCGGCGGACTTGTTCAGCAGCAGCAGGCCTGCGTGCATCAATGCTTCCTGCTGGGTGTCGGGCAGCACCGTGCCGCTGGTCAGCGCCTGGGCATCCAGCACCATGACACTGGATTGAACCGCCAGAACACCGGCCCAGGGCGCAGCGTGCAACTGCTTGATCAACTGAAGCGGATGCCCTAGCCCGGAGGGCTCAATGAGCAGGCGATCAGGTCTGCTCTTGCGCAACAGACGTCCGAGACCCACCTGGAACGGTACACCGTTGACGCAGCACAGACAGCCGCCAGCCACTTCCCCAAGTGCGATACCATCTTCGGCGGTCGTCAACAGCGCAGCATCCAGGCCAATCTGGCCGAACTCATTGATCAGGACAGCCCAGCGCTCGTGCCTGGGCTTGTGCCTCAAAAGATGCCTGATCAGGCTTGTCTTGCCAGCGCCCAGCGGGCCGGCGATGACATGAGTGGGGATGTTCTGCAGCAGGTTGGCCATGTTTAACATCGCTCCCGAGATGAGCGCTGACGGAGATAGAGGATGCGCGCAAACTGGCTGCCCATGCGGCTGGCATGGTTGCTTTCGACACTGACGGCCACCGGCGCCTGGGCCGAATCGTGCGTCGTGCATAGCCAGGGCGAGCGAGTGGACGTCAAAGTCTGCCAGGAAAATATCAATATTCCCCCAGACTTGTTCCACGATGGCTTTTGCAAACCCCAGCTCAAGGATCAGAAAACCGACGTCACCTACTCGGAACAATGCCCAGCCGGCTCATTTGGTGAATGCAGCAATGCGCAGGTCGCCAATATGCCTTATCGGCAAAACATTCACTATTACGGCGTGGCCAGCGATGCAGCGTTTCTCAAGCCGTTCTGCGAGCAGCAAAGCAAAGGCGTCTGGAAGGCGCACTGACCTCAGCTAACCCGCCCTGCTATGCCGCGTCGTGGTACCAGTCGCCGAACGGATCTGGCATTGAGCGCCAGCCTGCGACGCCAAGTGCCAGCTCGGCGTCGGTGAGCAGACAATCATCCAGTGCGGCGGCCAGTCGGGCAAAGTCGATGTTCTGACCGATGAACACCAACTCCTGCCGGCAATCGCCTGTTTCGCCGTCCCAACTCTTCATGATCGCCCGGATGTCTTCGTCGTCAGCCGGCCACTGTGCCTTGGGCACGAACCGCCACCAGCGGCCGGCAAACCCGTGCCGCATCAAGCCGCCGGCCTGGGACCAGCTACCGGCATCCTCATGCTTGTTCGCGAGCCAGAACGAGCCTTTGGAGCGTAACAGTCGTCCGTTTTCCCATGGTGCGTTCAGCAGGTCGAAAAAGCGTTGCGGGTGGAAGGGCCGACGCGCTCGATAAGTCCTTGATGCGATCCCGTACTCTTCGCTTTCTGGTGTGTGCTCGCCGCGTAGCTCCTTGAGCCAGCCTGGCGCCTGAGCTGCTCGCTCGAAATCAAAACGGCCGGTGTCGATGATTTTGCCCAACGGGACGGCACCCATGACCATCGGCAGAATGTCTGCCTCGCTATTGAGGCGGCGCAAAATGGCCATGAGCTCTTGCCGATCGGCTGAGCTGATCAGGTCGATCTTGCTGATGAGGATGACGTCGGCAAACTCGATCTGTTCGATCAGCAGGTCAGTAATGGCGCGATCATCATCCTCGCCCAACGTCTGGCCACGGGTACTCAGGTTTTCTGCCGCGTTGAAATCCTGCAGGAAGTTCAGGCCATCAACCACCGTGACCATAGTATCCAGACGCGCTACATCGCTCAGGCTTCGGCCCTGCTCATCGCAAAAGGTGAATGTTTCGGCCACTGGAAGGGGCTCGGAGATGCCGGTGGACTCGATCAGCAAATAGTCGAATCTGCCCTCATGGGCAAGTCGGCTCACCTCCTCCAGCAGGTCTTCGCGCAAGGTGCAGCAGATGCAGCCATTGCTCATCTCAACAAGCTTTTCCTCTGCGCGATTGAGGCTGACATCCCGCTGCACCTCGCCGCCGTCAATATTGATGTCACTCATGTCATTGACGATAACGGCAACCCGAAGATCCTCACGATTGCGCAGAATGTGGTTCAACAGCGTGCTCTTGCCTGCGCCAAGAAAGCCGGACAGGACGGTAACGGGAAGACGGTTCATGAGGTCTCACAAAGGGTATGCAACTGCGATGAATCTTTACGTTATAGTATAACGATGCACTTACGCTAATCTTTTTTGAGGCCGCAGATGGCTCGGTTATTTCGTTTCTGGCCTGTGTGTTTACTGCTAATGAGCGCACCGGTGTTTGCCATGCCGCCATCGCCCAGGCTGGACAGAGCCCAATGCACACGCAGTGCAACGCTGTTGACCTGCGTCGATGTGCAGGGAAACCGCTACAGCGTGGCGTCTGCAGGGAAAACGATGTATGTGCGCGGTTACGAAAGCATCCAGCGACGCACGTGGGCGCAGACCAACAGCCGTTACGGATCGCTGACGTTTTTTACCGGGCTGGCGTCTGACGGTGAGGCATGGGTGGGGTACGTGCAGAAAGTGGGCTGGACTACGATTAGCCGAGTGTCCAGCTCGAGCGGAGACAAAACCAGAATCACGTGCGACCGCGTAACGGGCTGCCATTAAGGGTGGGTGATGAGTTTGGCAGGCGACCTCATTTGCCAGGCTGCCTGCCAGACTGCATCAGCATCAAACTGCCGCCTCGTCCGCCCTCTGCTTTTGTTGCCATGCGACGTAGGACCCTGCGGGAGGATTACGTTCAAAGTAACGCTTCATCCCGTCGAATAACCCGTCCGCTACGGCTTGTTGATGTCGTGCGGTGACCAGACGCTGGCTGTCGCGGCTGTTGGAGATGAAGCCGGTCTCGACCAGAATCGACGGCACGTCGGGGGACTTCAGAACCGCGAAGCCGGCCTGTTCCACGCGCTTTTGATGCAGCGTGGTAACGCCCTCCAGACTCCCCAATACGGTGTGGCCCAACTCAAGACTTGCCGCAATGGTCGCGTTCATCGACATGTAGAGAATCACCCCGGCCAGCATTGGATCTTTGTCCTTCAGATTAAGCAGGCTGGTGGCTCCGATCAGGTCAGCGCCGTTCTCGCGCTGGGCCATGAAACGGGCTGTCGCAGAGGTAGCGCCGTTTTCCGACAACGCAAACACGGATGCACCGGAGGCGGTAAGCCGGGGCGCCGCATCGGCATGGACCGAGATGAACATGTCCGCGTTGTATTTACGCGCAATATCAACGCGCTTGCGCAGTGGCACGAAGAAGTCATCGTTACGGACCAAACGCACATCGAAACCTTTTTCGCGCTTCAGGCGCTTGGCCAGCAACTGCGCGATGGACAGCACGACGTCTTTCTCACGCTCACCTCTGGAGCCGACAGCCCCCGGATCCTTGCCGCCATGGCCTGCGTCTACAACCACCATGATGTCGCGCTTTGAGCGGTCCCTCGCCGCGAGTGGCCCCTGCGGCTCCTTAACCAGCGGTGCCACTGCGGCTAGCTGTACTGGAGCGCGAGCAAGCGCATCGTGGCCCAGATCCAGAACGAGCCGGTTGCCTTGCGAACCTTCTGGCCCCAACAAGAAACTGTTGAGCTGCACAGGCGACGTCAGGTCCAGAACGATACGTGTACCACTGTCCCCAAAATGCCCGGAGCGGATGGATTTTATGGGCGTATTTTCCAGCGCCAACTGACTGAAGTCGCCTTCAAGATGCGCGCCGCTGACGTCGATGATGATTCGCTCAGGCGCGCTGAGCGTAAAAGTCTTGTACTGCACCGGGCCGCTTAGATCGAACACAAGTCTTAGCTTGCTATCGGAGCGCCACAGGCGTGCGTTACGGATTTGAGTTGCATTCACAGAAAACGGAAGCGCAAAAGCGGCGCTGGCCAAAATCATATTTAGCAGCATTTGACGTCGGTGCATGGCACGTTCCGATGGAAAAGAGCATCCCGGCTCGAAGAGGGCAGTTGGTTATAATGTAACAGGCGGGATGTCGGCTGAAGATGAAGCTTTCTATAAGTTCGGAAGCGGCTTTAGCCAGCGGGATCAATGACTAAACCCGTTCACCTCATAGGTAACACGAAGGTGTTCCACGTGGAACACAGGTGATGGAGGACAAAAAAGAACGCCCCGAGGAACGAGGCGTGGAGGTCGTGCAGATACGGTCAGGTTCTCGGTTTGACCGTTCCGCATTGCTGGCCAAGCCATACCGCACGGGTGTCCATGCTGCCATTTTGCTGCTGGCCCGTTGCGTTGAAGGACCCAATCACATGCGTATTAAACTCCCGGTCACTCAGGAACTGGGCGGTGCCTGTGCCCTGAGCTCGCGGGCAGCTAAATTTGAATTTCCAGGTGTTGCCGGTGCGGTCAGTGACTTGCTGGGTACAGCCGGACTTAGGGTCGGTGAGCGGGATTTGCTCATTCTTGACCTGCTCTTGCGTCAGGCAAATACGCACGCCTTTTCCGCCCAGAGTGACGCCTTGTTTTTCCAGCATTTGTTCCATGGCCGCTCGTTGCTGCGGCGCCATCATTTGCAACTGGGAAAGCATCACCTGCAGATCAGGCATCTGCTGTCCGTCCACCTGCATGTTGCTGGAGCTCAATTCCCACAGACCCGGTTGCAGGACTTGCGCCTGAGCGAGGGGAGCAGTCAGACAAACCATCAACGCAAGTACGCGCTTTTTCATGGATCGGGTTCCTTGTGAGTTTCTAGGGAAGATTGGACGAAGCCCTTGCGGCTCTTAATGTAATGACGATTAGACGGTGGATACGGTAGCCAGTTGCAGCCTCAATAAAATAGCGACAATCTCGGTGCGGTGTGGTCTGTTAGACACTCATCACGCGTCTGGCACAAGGTTGCGCATGGATTACCACAGCCCGTATTTCTTTGGCTATTTGATCGGTTTCACGCACCTGTTGGGCATTGTCGCAGCAATCCACGCCTTACTCACCGTTCGAACGGCTCAGGGCTCGATTGCCTGGGCAATGCCGCTCATTTTTATCCCTTATGTCGCGCTGATTCCTTACTTGGTGTTCGGCAGAAGCACGTTCGACGCCTACATCAAGGCGCGACGTCAGGCGAACACCGAAATGCGCACGGCGATCGCCGATTTCAACTGGAAGCCCTGGATTGAAGAGGCCGTAGCCGCTCGAAGATCGGATGCCTATCGCTCACTGCGCGCGATGCCGAAGTTGGGGCGAATGCCCTGTCTGGCAAACAATGAAGTCAAGCTGCTGATCAATGGTGACGAAACGTTCAGCGCGATCTTCGAGGCCATAAAGAGCGCACGCCAGGTCGTCTTCGTTCAGTTTTTCATCATTCATGACGATGACTTGGGACGTCGCCTGCAGGCGTTGTTACTCGAACGTGCAGCAGCGGGCGTCGCGATTTATGTGCTCTATGATCGAATCGGGAGCCATGCACTGCCGGCGCGTTACATCGATGAGCTACGCGCCGGTGGCGTCCGGATCAAAGCATTCGCCACCAGAGGCGGCTGGCTGACTCGCTTTCAGATCAACTTCCGCAACCACCGCAAGATCGTAGTGGTAGACGGAATGAAGGGCTTCGTCGGAGGGCACAATGTCGGCGACGAATACCTCGGACTCAAGCCACCGCTCGCACCTTGGCGTGATACTCACGTGGCTGTCGTCGGCCCCGTTGTGGCGTGCCTGCAAGAGTCATTCGCCGAAGACTGGTTTTGGGCAACCCGAGAACTGCCGCCGCTGATCTTGCCGGACAGCTACCCGGAAGACGGGGTTCTCTGCCAACTGCTCGCAAGCGGCCCTGCCGATGCGCAGGAAACCTGCTCTCTGTTTTTCGTTGAGGCCATCCACGCAGCGACCGAACGCGTGTGGATCACCACACCGTATTTCATCCCCGATGAAGCCGTCTCAGCCGCGTTGCGTCTGGCCGTATTACGGGGCGTAGACGTGCGTCTGCTGCTGCCATCGCGGCCTGATCACTACACGGTGTATGCCGCCTCGAGCCTGTTCGCGTTTGAAGCAGTGCGTGCAGGGGTTCGTATCTTTCGCTACAAGCCCGGGTTTCTTCACCAAAAGGTTGTGCTGGTCGACAGTGCGATCTCGGCTATCGGCAGTGCGAACCTGGACAATCGCTCGTTTCGGCTCAACTTCGAACTCATGCTCCTCACCGTGGATGAGGACTTCGCGCGTGAGGTCGAGAACATGCTGATTGATGACTTCGCCTTGTCCCACGAGATTTCCAGCGAAGAAAGCAAAGAGACCCATCACCTTCAGCAACTGGGCATGAGAGTGGCGAGGCTGATTTCGCCCATCCTGTGAATATCCCGTCGACAGGATCGCGTGGCCATTCTCACCCCCAGAGCATCGCTGGGTTGGCTTGGGACGAATGCCAAATGAGCCCCGTGCCAAGCCTCCCGCGCACGAGGCTCAGTTGCTTACAGGTATAAGTCGTCGCGCGTCATGGGCAAATCATGGCTGCCGTCGGCACGCGGCTTGACCGCCAGGATCTGGTGAAGATTGATCCAGCCCTTGGAAAACGCATAAGCGCACCCCGCCAGATAAAGCCTGAATATCCGTAGCGCCTGCTCCGGCACCATCGCAGCCGCGATGTCGAGTTTCTCCTCCAGGCGAGCGCTCCAGTGCTCCAGAGTCTTCGCGTAGTGCAGACGAAGACTTTCGACATCGACCACTTCCAAACCCGCTTCGCTGACGAATCCGCTGATCATCGACAGGTGCGGGAGCTCTCCATTGGGAAACACGTAACGGTCGATGAAATCACCAGCGCCTCGCCCGACGGGGCGACCATCGGTGTGCTTGGCGGTAATGCCGTGGTTCATCACCAGGCCACCCTCCTTCACCGCGTCGAACAGGCATTTGGCATACAGCTCCAGGTTGGCATGGCCGACGTGCTCAAACATGCCAACGCTGACGACCTTATCGAAACGGCCATCCTTGGGCAGGTCGCGGTAGTCCAGCAGTTGCAGGTCGACCCTGTCCTGCAGACCCTCGGCACGGACTCGCTCCTGCGCCAGCGCGAGTTGCTCGCGACTCAAGGTGATGCCAAAGACCCTGACCCCGTATTCGCGAGCTGCGAAGCGTGCCAGGCCTCCCCAGCCGCAGCCCACATCCAAGAGGTACTCACCCGGTTTCAGACGCAACTTGCGGCACAGGTGGTGAAACTTGTCTTGTTGCGCTTGATCCAGTGTTTCAGTGCCAGTCTTGAAATAGGCGCAGGAATAGACCATGTCCCGGTCCAGCCACAGCTGGTAGAAGTCATTGGAAAGGTCGTAGTGGTAGGAGATCGACGCAGCGTCGGTGGCCTTATCGTGTTCAGTCCGCGCTGGAGGATTATTGTCATCCTCATCGCCGAGCGCTTTTGTCAGTTCATCGCAGACGCGTACCACCTCGCTGATAGAACCCTCCAGCTCAAGTCGACCCTCCACAAAAGCACTGCCCAGCAAGTCCAGGCTTGGATGGGTGAAGTCGGAGACCAACGATGGGTCTTTCACCAGAATCGTAACGGAGGGGTCACTGCCCAACTCAAGCTCGTTGCCGTCCCACAGACGCAGACGAAGCGGCAAATGCAGGTTTTTTAACGCCGGTGGAAGTTGCGCAAGCATATGAAATCCCCCTTATCCAGCTACAGGAAAAGGGCAGTCCATAACCGACTCCAACTCGGGAGTCTCAGGCATTCAGCATGATGGACAGCGACGAATCTACAACGGGTACTACCCTGTGCCCCAGAATTCGAGCCAACGTGACGCCTGCAAATGGAGCACCCTGACAAGACTGAATATAATTTGTAACAGAGATCTACAAAGCTCAAGCAAATTTTAATACTTAGCGAAGCGCTCTAAAGCGGTAGTTTCAGCGAAATCTTCGGATTATCAGGGCTTTAAAGCACTATGAAATTTCGCGATGGGCTCATGAAAGCGAAGCAGCCGGCCCGCGTTACCGAGCACAAGGAGTGTACTGAGGTTATGCAGCACCGCGGCAATCATCGCTCCTGCTGCGCCCAGAACGCCGAACGCCGCCATTGCGACAATGGCCAGCGTCCAGCCCAACCCGATGATGACATTGACCTGCAACGTGTGCCGGCACTGTCGGCTCAGTCGCACGCAGGTGCCCAGGCGGCGCAAGTCGCTGCCAATCAGCACGATGTCAGCAGAGGCCAAGGCGATGTCGGCTCCGCCCGCCCCCATCGCAACACCGACCACCCCGGCTTTGAGTGCCAGAGAATCGTTGATGCCGTCCCCGACGACCATCGGACGAAAGCCTTTTTTGATTTCGCTCATGACCCGGTTGAGTTTGTCTTCCGGCAAGGCCTGAGCGTGAATGTCGCTGATGCCCACCTCCTTGCCCAGGCTATCCGCTACGCTTTGGCGGTCTCCCGTCAGCAACAATTGTCGCCCCATGCCCAGCTCGCGTAACTCGCTCAGCGCTTGACGGGCCTCCGGTTTGAGGCTGTCAGCCAGAAGCAGCCAGGCGATGAAATGGCCATTAACGGCAAGGCCTGCAATGGGGCCGTCGTGATCCGGAACCGGTGAGGTCACAATGCCCAACTGCGCGAACAGTTCGGGGCGACCCAACGCCGCTTCACCCCGCGCCGTTTGCGCGACAACACCCAGGCCCTGGCGCTCGCGAATGTCATCCAGCGCCAGCAGGTGATCCTTCTCCACCAGATTCGCCAACGCGCGACTCACCGGATGACTGCTGGCTGAGCCCAGACTTGCCGCCAACGCGAGCACCTCATCGTGCACGCCCTCTTCTGCCTGCACCGACTGTAAACGCAGACTGCCGTACGTCAGCGTCCCCGTCTTGTCGACAACCAGCGAGGTAAGGTCCGCCAGTTCTTCGAGGAATGCAGAACTGCGAATCAGAATCCCGTGACGGGCGGCGACGGCAATGCCTGCGATGGCCGTGGCCGGCGCAGACAACACCAGTGCGCAGGGGCACGCGGCGACCAGAACAGCCAGCATCGCTTGGGCATTGTTGGTGATGAACCATGTCACCGCCGCGATCAGCAGCACCAGTACCATGTAGCTGCCCGCGTATCGTTCGAGCAGGCGCGTGATCGGCGGTTTTGAGCGTTCAGCGCTTTGCATCAGGGCGATGACTTTGCCCAGCGTCGACTCGTCACCGACACGTGTCACCTCGATGCGCAGCAAGCCATCAAGGTTAATCGCACCGCCGAAGACTTCCATTCCGGCGCGCGCTTCCAGCGGTACTGACTCTCCGGTGATCGGCGCCGTGTCGAGACTGGCCTGCCCGGAGATTACTCGTCCGTCAGCCGGCACACGGTCGCCAGCCCGGACTTCAACCCGATCACCGGCCACCAGCGTGCCGTTATCGACTTCGCGGATTGATCCATCCTCGTCGATCCGCCGCGCATGGCTGCGAGTGAGACGACCCAGCGCCTGAATGGCCTCTTGAGAGCCGATGACACTGCGCTCCTCCAACACGTGGCCGAAGATCATAATGATCGGCAGTAGTGCAGCGGTCATCAAATCTCCCGTTGCCCAGGCGCCCAGCATAGCCAAAGCAATCAGCTGATCGGTGATGCCATGCAAGCTAGGGTAGCGCAGGCTGTGCCATCCCGCGCTGACTACCGGGATCGCCACCAGAAGAGAAGCTGCGCCCAATAACAATTGGCTGACGCCTACCTGCCCGGGCGCGAAGAATCGCCAGACCAAACCTAGTGCCAGCAACCCCAAGGCAAGCATTGCCAGGGTCAACTGACGGGCAGCGCTGCGCTGCTCTCGGCCCGTCAGCATGCTGCCCGGTACGACAGGCGCGGCGTGATCGTGGGAATGGTTGTGCGCGGCTTCGCCACTCATTTGTCAGCTCCCTGAATGATCAGGCGGGAATCATCGCGTGGGTCGACGGTGGTCACCGACCCTGCTTGTTTGAGGATGACCGGAACGCGCTCGCGGTAAATCCGCAGCAGGAGACCGGGGTCGCTTTTGTTCTGGATGGATTGGGCCAGGCCTGTCACGGCAGCGGTATCTGTCTGCGCCTTGGCCAACCGCTCGGATGCCTGGGCATGAGCTACCTGGAGCACTCTGTCGGCTTGCTGGTTAGCGGTCTGGTTGAGCTTTTCCGCGTCAGTGCGGGCATTCGCCACGGCTTGATCGGCTTGCTGACTGGCTGTTAGCACTGCATTGAAAGCATTGACCGCAGCGGCCGGTAGACTCGATTGGACGTCGACCCTGACGACCTCCACCCCCAAACCAACCTGCGTGGCCGTCAACTCGGCGAGCCGTGTATTGATACCCTGTACCAAGTCGCCGCGCAGACGCTCACGACGCTCGGCCGACTGGCTGTCAGAGCCCATCAGCTCCGGACGCGCGACCAAAATGGTATCCAGGTCCCGGGCTGCAGTGAGGCTTACGGCGCTGCGGTTAACCAGACGGTCCAAGGCTGGCAGCACGTGCTCACCTTGCAACACGAAGGCCCGTGGGTCCGTCACTTTGTAATAGGCAGTGACATCGAGCTGCACGACACCGGCATCGCCGGTCAACAGGTACCCGGAGCCAGCGAGCGCATCACTCATCGGTGTTGCGAAGCTGGTGACCTTATCGGCGGCCAACGCCGTGGGCGAGCGCAACAAGGTTTCGACGTGGCGCTCAATTACGCGATCGGCGGAAGGCAGCAGCACCACCTGCTCGAACGGTTGCGGCCAGGCCAGCAGCAAGCCGGCGTTTTGCACACGATCCAGTTCACCGAAGCGAAACACCACGGCGCGGTCTTGTGGATTGATCTCCCGGACATTTGAGACGGCCCAGCCCACGGCCGCTAGCAAGGTGACGGCGTACAGCCCCAGAAACGCCAGCCGACTGGCCTGCAGCCACGGACTCTGGATAACGGGCCGCTCGACCGGCGCCGAGTCATGCTCGGTCATGGCTGCGTTCCAGCCTTGCTGTCCAGTGTTGGCGGCCCGTCCACCAGCACGCGGAATGGGGCGGCATCGGTGCGCAAAATGAGCTTGGTGCTTGGCCCGACCACTGTGCCGAGGGTATCCAGCGAACGCAGCAAGTTGTACAGCTGCGGCGAACCGGCGTAGGCGCGGCCATATATCTGCGCGGCCTGAACGCGTGACTGCGCCTCAATATCTGCCGCCTTCACCGTCGCGTCGGCTTCGACAATCCGCGCGTCCCGTTCCGCAGCCGAGCGAATCTGCGCTGCCTCCCGCTTGCCAATCGCCGTACGCTCGGTGGCAATGGTCTCGCGCTCGGCACGCATGCGGTCGACCGTCGCGTTGAGTGTCACCGACGGCAGCGTAAGGCGTTCGACACCGACTTGCAGGACACGGACCCCGTAAGTCGTCAGCAACTGTTTGTCGATCTGCTGGCGCAGCTGGTTTTCGAAATCGGCAATGCGCACTTGATTCGCATCGGTATTGATCAAGCTGGACAGGTCAAAGCTCGCAGCAGTGGTTTCCAGTGCTGAACCGACAAATGTTCTGATCTGCCTGGCCGCTTCGTCCGGCTGGTTCTGCACGGCGCGCATGAAACGCTTTACGTTGTCAGGATCGCCCTGCACCTGCCAGGCGACGTACGCCTGAACGATGATGCGCAGGCCATCGCGCGTGCCGACATCCTGCAAACCACTTGAAGTGGTCCGCAAGCGCAGGTCGACGGGAATCGCCCCTTCAAACGGCGCGGGCCAGCGCCAGCTCAGGCCCGGGTCGAGCAACACCCTGGCCGGGTTACCGAAACGGGTGATGACAGTGGCTTCACCCGAACGCACCTGCACCAGGCTCGCCGCTGCTACCGCGAAAGCAATCAGCACCGCCGCCAATCCGGCGCGACGCCATGGGAAACCTGCCGGCGCCGAGGTATCGCCGTGGTGATGCCCGTGATGGTGGCCAGCGTGGCCGTGGCCTGCGTGGTCATGGCCGGAATGATCATGGTGATCGTGAGAATGAAACAGACTCAATGGACGACTCCTTATTCAGCCGAGGGCTGTTCAGCTGACTGGGACGACGTTGCGGGGTCGACCGGGAGGGTAAAGGAACGCAGGTCGATCGTTGGCGCGCTGGTGCCGCCGAGCCGATGATCCAGCACCAGCAGCTTGGCGTGCAGCAGCCCGGCGGTCAGTTGACTGAGGTACTGCTCAAGCAGGAACGCCTGACCGGCTTTGGCATAAGCCTGTTGCTCTGCGCCAAACCGCAAATCCGCTCCCTGGGCAGTGGCCATCACCTCACGGGAATTAGCCGCTGCCTGATCACCGGCCATGCTGGCATGCAACTGCGCCAGATTGGCCTGATCAGCCGCCGCGCCACGTTCACGGGCGATCAACGCCTGAGCACTGATCTGAGCAGCCTGTACCGCGTGGTAAGCATTGGCCGCGCCTGCCGGTGGGTGAATCGACTCCACCACAGTGGCCAGAATTTCCACGCCACTGTTGAGTTTTTTCAGGTCGCGCTGAACAGCATCGCCAATATCAGCGGCAAGATCATTGCGCTGCTCACCGAGCAGCTCATCAAGGGTACGAGAGGCAAAATCGTGTACCAGTATCCGGCTGGCGGTGCTGCGAATCAGGCTGGGAATGTCGGCGCTGTTGTAGGTCGCGGCCAACGCGGCCTCGTCCGTCAAGCCGATGCGGTATACGAAGCGAACGTCCATGTTGACGATCTGAAAGCTCTGTTTGTCGCCGGAGCCGCTCGCGATCACCTGTGACTTGTCGTTGATGTGAGTGGCATCCCACAACCGGTTGGCGACGGCGGGCGGCGGACCTTCGGCGGGGTCAAGCGTCTGCTCGGCAGCAGCACCCTCGGAGACGCTGGTGGCGAGTTCATGGACCACGCCATTTTCAACCGCCAGCACCGTGCCGAACGGCCAAGGCAAACCGGCGTGCAAGCCTGGTTGCAGGATTTCGACTGGCTTGCCAAAGCGCTCATAGATGCCGCGGCCCTGCATGGGAATCTCATGGACCCCGCTCAGCAGCCACCCAAGGCCGAGTATGACCGCCAGCACCGGCAGGAAAGCTCGGCGCATGTAGGTAAACGCCCAGATCTGTCGCAGGTCGATTCCAAAACGGTTGTGCAATTCGGTTTGCAGCGCCAGCAACGGGCGCGGCGGCCAGCGCAACAACCCGGCAACGAAACTGCTTGCGATCAAGCGTGGCTCAAGTTGCTCGTTGCGCGGGCTGAAAATGGACAGTAAAGCCCGGATGACCAACTCGGCCGCAACCAGACCGGGCAGGAGTCCGATCAGCACCGCCAATCGTGCAGGCCATACCCGGTCAAACGA
The DNA here is from genome assembly GCF_030208975.1 of Pseudomonas sp. ME-P-057. Classification (NCBI taxonomy): domain Bacteria; kingdom Pseudomonadati; phylum Pseudomonadota; class Gammaproteobacteria; order Pseudomonadales; family Pseudomonadaceae; genus Pseudomonas; species Pseudomonas sp. ME-P-057. Next base: position 136,233 of record NZ_JARVSX010000001.1, on the reverse strand, counting down.
AGAAAAGAACAGGCAGAACGCTGCGACCAAGAGCGTCCCGATTGCCACCCGGGTGAGCTGCGCCAGTTGCACAGCTTCCGGCCAACTCGCCTCTGTCTCGTTAGCCAGCTGCCGCTCCAGCACCAAGAGCGCAAAACAAATCAACAGCAGCAGGCCACCGGTCACGTTTCCGAGCAGACCAACGTTGCTCCCCGCCAAGGTGAGGTTCCAGATCAGCCCGATGCTGATCAGTGACAGCAATGCCCAGCCAGCGAGCCAGAACACCGGCAAGCCCACCTGGCCGACCATCGACGTACCGGCCCCGCCGATTCGCCCGAGCAGGCGGTCGTACCAGCCTTGCTCGTCACCATTAACCACCGCGTCACCGTCGTCACGCACTGGCACGGGCGGAGCGATTACCCTCGCGCGCCACTGGCTGACCACCTGCGCAGACTGTAGCGCCGCGGCGAGCACCAGCAGGCTCGCAGCGCTGTTGGTCAACACAGCCGTCCACAGTGAATTTGGCGAAAAGAGGTCGACAAAAAGCGATACCACCAAGCCGATTACGCCTGCCGCTCCTGTCAGATATGTCAGCCGTGAGAGACGCCGCGACTGAATAACCGCCCGCTGAAACCGTGGCAGGCTCGCCGGCGTAACGCCCTCATCGTCCAGATCAACCCGCATTGCTACTCCAAAACTGTTTAACGTCTTACCGGCCGCTGTTCCCGTCACAGGCCAGCCCCGCCTTGCGCAGGCACGCCGCATTGACACAGGGCGTTACGATATAACAGAAGTCGTGAAATTTCCGTCCGATTATTTGTGTGTGGGCCTGCGGATGCGTGGTCAGACAGCCAAGCGACAGGTGGAGGAGCTTGGGCCTCTCTCTCAATTGCTTCTGCAGCGTGTTGACGATACGTACGCCGGTTCTTGCGCTTGACTTTGGACGGAGCGACCCTTAAATATTATGCCCATCATCTAAGCGTAAACGGTGCAGCCTGCGATCTCTGCCGAGACACGTCTACGCTTCCCTCCACCACTCGACTGTCCTTGAGGAGCAGATTCATGAATCACTACGACGTTGTCATCATCGGCGGCGGCCCCGGCGGCTACAACGCGGCGATTCACGCCGGCCAGAGGGGTTTGAAAGTCGCGTGCATTGAAGGCCGCGGGACTCTTGGCGGCACGTGTCTGAACGTGGGCTGCATTCCCTCCAAGTCGCTGCTTCATGCCTCGGAGCTGTATGAAGCGGCCACCGGGGAGGCATTCAAGAAGCTCGGCATTGAGGTGAATCCGACGCTGAACCTGGCCCAAATGATGGCGCAAAAAGCCGAAAGCGTGACCGGCCTTACCAAAGGCATCGAGTTCCTTTTCCGTAAGTACAAGGCCGAGTGGATCAAAGGCTGGGGCCGCCTCGCCGGGCCTGGCAAGGTTATCGTCACAGATGCCGCGGGCGTCGAAACCGAGCTGAGCGCGAGGGATATCATCATTGCCACCGGCTCCGAACCAACCCCCCTGCCCGGCGTGACCATCGACAACACACGCATTCTGGATTCCACCGGCGCGTTGTCGCTGAGCGAAGTGCCCAGGCATCTGGTGGTGATTGGCGCAGGCGTGATTGGCCTTGAGCTCGGTTCGGTGTGGCGCCGACTGGGGGCGCAGGTGACGGTGGTCGAGTTTCTCGATCACGTCGCCCACGGAACGGACCTGGAGGCGGGCAAAACATTGCACCGCTCGCTGTCGCGTCAGGGCATGCAGTTCAGACTCGGGTCGAAGGTAACGTCTGCCCTTCCAACCGACACCGGCGTGACGCTGACTGTCGAACCGGCGGCCGGTGGAGACGCCGAGTTCATTGAAGCGGACTATGTACTGGTATCCATCGGACGACGTCCGGTGACCAAAGGGCTGGGTCTGGAAACCGTAGGACTGGAGCTGGACAAGCGCGGCGTTCTGCCCAATAAGGGACACCGCACGGCAGCCGAGGGCATCTGGGTCATCGGCGACGTCACGTCTGGTCCGATGCTGGCGCACAAGGCGGAAGATGAGGCAGGCGTTTGCGTGGAGCGCATTGTCGGCAAAAAGAGCGAGCTCAACTACAACCTCATCCCTAACGTCATCTACACCCAGCCCGAACTGGCCAGCGTCGGTAAAACGGAAGAACAGCTCAAGCAGGAAGGGCGTGCTTACAAGGTGGGCAAATTCCCCTTCAGCGCCAACAGTCGCGCCAAGGTCAACCATGAAACCGATGGCTTCGCGAAAGTACTGGCGGATGAGCGCACTGATGAAATCCTCGGCGTTCACCTGGTCGGCCCAAGCGTCAGCGAGATGATCGCGGAGTATTGCGTAGCGATGGAATTCGCCGCCTCTGCTCAAGACGTGGCATTGACCTGCCATCCCCATCCAACGCGCTCTGAAGCGTTGCGTCAGGCGGCAATGGCCGTTGGGGGACATACGACGCAAGCTTGAAGCCTGCCTGGTAGACCGGTGATAAGTTTCCCGCCACAGCAGGCTCCATTGAGGCAAAACGCACTTTGGATGGGCCCGGCTTGGTGGGGAATTTACGCGCTGAAACGCCGGGATTGCCGAGAGAATCAGCCGTGCCGAGCATCACTCTGGAGTGAAACCGGTCGTGCCCTGAAACGATTTTTTTCCCTCTGCGCGAACAACATGCCCGGATTGTTATCTGTTTGTTGGTAATTTGCGTTCGGCAAGGATTGGGAAAGCGCACTTTTTTGTGCAGGAAGGCACAGCATCTTCAGAGGCTTCACCTTATGAATCGCAGGAATCTCTTGAAAGCTTCCATGGCCGTGGCAGCCTATAGCGCGCTGCCGGCCACGGGTCTTTATGCGGCACGCGCACTGGCTGCGGCGGCAGATGGCGACATCGAACATTTCGATTTCAAGGCCTTGCAGGACACCGCCAAACAGATGGCTGGCAAGCCCTACGTTAGCACCAAGCAAAACCTGCCACCCACTCTGGCGAACATGACGCCGCAGCAGTTCAACGCGATCAAGTACGACGCTGGTCATTCATTATGGAATGACGTGAAAGGTCAGCTCGATGTGCATTTCTTCCACGTCGGTGCCGGTTTCAAGACGCCGGTTCGTATGTATAGCGTTGACCCGGCGACCCAGCAGGCGCGGGAAGTGCATTTCCGTCCCGAGCTGTTCAATTACGAAGCCAGTCGTATCGATAAGAGTCAGCTAAAAGGCGATCTGGGGTTCGCCGGGTTCAAGCTGTTCAAGGCCCCGGAGATTGCCATCAATGACATTCTTTCGTTCCTTGGCGCCAGCTATTTCCGAGCGATCGACAGCAACAAGCAATACGGCCTCTCTGCGCGGGGCCTGGCCATTGATACCTACGCCCATAGCCCGGAAGAATTCCCGGATTTCACGAAATTCTGGTTCGAGAAACCCACCAAAGATGCCACGCGCTTTGTGGTCTATGCGCTGCTGGATTCCCCAAGTGCGACGGGCGCTTACCGCTTCGACATCGATTGCCAGGCCGACCGGGTGGTGATGGACATCGACGCGCACATCAACGCGCGGGCCGACATCGAGCAGTTGGGCATCGCCACCATGACCAGCATGTTCAGCTGCGGCACGCACGAACGCCGCATGTGCGACACCCTTCACCCGGAAATTCATGACTCCGACCGGCTGGCCATGTGGCGCGGCAATGGTGAATGGATCTGCCGTCCGCTCAACAACCCGGCCAAGATCCAGTTCAACGCCTTCGCCGACAAGGACCCTAAAGGGTTCGGCCTGGTGCAAACCGACCACGACTTCAAAACCTATCAGGACACTGTCGACTGGTATCACCGCCGACCGAGTCTCTGGGTCGAGCCCACCACGGCGTGGGGCGAGGGCTCTATCGATCTCCTGGAATTGCCTACCACAGGCGAAACCCTGGATAACATCGTTGCGTTCTGGAACCCAAAGGTGCCGGTCAAGGCCGGCATGTCCATGAACTACGGCTACAAGCTCTACTGGAGCCCGCTCCCACCTGTCAGCACACCGCTGGCGCAAGTGCATGCAACCCGTTCAGGCATGGGAGGCTTCATCGAAGGTTGGGCGCCAGGCGAGCATTATCCTGACGTGTGGGCGCGACGTTTTGCAGTGGACTTCAACGGAGGCGGCTTGGACCGTTTGCCCGAAGGTTCCGGCATTGAACCCGTGGTCACGGTGTCGCATGGCAAGATTCAGGATTTCAATGTGCTTGTACTGCCTGACATCAAGGGCTTCCGTGTCACGTTTGACTGGTACCCCACCAGCGACTCGATGGACCCGGTGGAAATGCGCATGTTCATCAAGACCGGCGATCGCACGTTGAGTGAAACGTGGCTGTACCAGTATTTCCCCCCTGCCCCTGACAAGCGTCGCTACACCTGAGAACGTTCTGCCATTGACGGAGCCAATCCGTAAGTAGAGGCGAACTACCCTGTCAGCCGTTGGATATCCAGCGGCTGACTTCGCCCGCAAGCTCTCAAATGCTGTGCCCGTTTCAATCTGCAAAGGCACGCGCGTCAGCAGCGTTTGCCACTGCTGCAGAACCAACGTGTAACGATATTGAGTCATAGAGCGCTGTAATAAACCCCATATTTCGGTGCTCATAACCAGCGTCAATTTTATATCCCTCTTATAAATCAGATAGTTACGATAAGCGCCGTTTGGTTGGTTTTTAATATGTCCATAATTTTGACTATTTGATTGACAGTACGTCCATCTAACGCTGATATATCCCTGTCTCGCCGCTCGCAGAAGCTTATTACGTCCCTTCTCCTGCCCTGCAGCGACATCACAATCATCGCGATCGCAGGCCGTTTTCGGCTATTGCCGCCTCGGCTGGGCAAACACTTGCGCGCCCGGCCATTCGCTTCGCACGCTGGTGCTTATTACACGTTTAAATGCTCCCGAGGGGCTGCACATGATGTCGACTTCCCCCGTATACGTAGAAAAACCGTCTTTACTCTCGTTTGATAAATCCACGGCAGTGGTGCTGGTCGCGATCAGCTTGATGATCGCTGAGTCGTTCAACGGTGCTTTACGCTTTTATCTCGATCAGGCCGGGATTTCCGTGCTGCTCTATGGCCCGAAGGTAGCCTGCCTGTTGTTCTTCGCGCTGGAACTGCGCACCTTCAAAGCGGGCCCGGGCGTCTGGCTGAGCTTGCTGTTGCTGCTTCTGTCAGCGGGATGGGCGGCACTGAACGGCGCTCAGGCAGGAAACTTCGCATTCGCGCTGTACGGCATTAGCCCGCTGCTGTTCGGGCTCGCCTGCGGTGACCAGATCATTCGCCACAAGCGCTTGTTTATGTGGGCTGTCGTCTTTTGCCTGGTTGCCTCGCTAGGCGGTATCGCGCTCGACAGATACATCAGCCTGCCGTGGAAAGGCTACAGCTATACCGTTGGCGGCACGGAGTTGACGGCCAACACCGCATGGGTGGCGGAAGACCTCGACCGCCCGGCCGGCTTCGCACGGATCTCCAGTTCGCTGGCTATCATCATTTCGATTTTCAGCCTTTACCTGATGGCAACACTGCGCTCCAGGTTGCTTGGCCTGATGGTGTGCGTGGTTGGCCTGGCCGGTGTGATATTGACGACCAGCAAGGCGCCCGCATTGGCGTTCATCGGCGGTACCGGCCTGCTGCTGATCTTGCGCTACCGCTGGACGGCTCGCGCTACCATTCTTGTCGCCGTGGTGCTGGGGATGTCCTTGCCTTTCGTGGGAATGATGACCGACTTCGATGCCTCCAGAATCTCGCCCACCGGTTCTCTGGCATCAATCTATGACCGATTGATCAACACCTGGCCTAACGTCATTCGGACGCTGATGGATGACCAGCGCACGCTCTCCGGCGTGGGCTTCGGGCTGGTCGGCAGCGCCGTTGCGGCCTTTCCGGTACCCGGCGCCGGTATCTTCATGGTCTCGGACAGCACGGTGGTTTATCTCTGGGCAATGCTGGGTCTTGCGGGGCTGTTCTTGTATACCCTGCATATCCCGCTGTTTTTCGTACTCGCAGACAGCGTCAGCCAATACGGGCGAGCCATGCTGGTGACGAGCTTCTGCATTTGCATTGTGAGCTGGACCACTGACACCCTGGAAGTCACGCTTGCCAACATGTTCATGGGGATGGCGATCGGGCATGCATTGGCTATGAAGTCGAGGATCAGATCGCCTTCCCCAAAGCCCCATGAGTTGCCCGCCTGGAACGGCCTGCCGGGGCTGAGTTGAACGGATCACTCATGAGCCTTCGCACGCTGGGTACCCTGGCACTCTTGGCTGCCCTGGCGACTGCCAATGCCAATGCGGACGCGGACGCCCCCTTCATTGTGGGAGTCGCAACGCACTCAATGAACAACACCGGGCAACCGCTGCGCAGCCTTCAAATGGCGAGCGCGGCCGGCGTGACGTCGGTTCGTGACGATGCGTTTTGGTCCACCGCCGAACCCACAGCGGGCCAGTTGCAGATCGTCGCGCCGTGGCGGGCGTGGCTGAGCACCGCCAGGGCGCTGGATCTTGCCCCGATGGTGATTCTCGGCTACGGCACGTCGTTTCAAGGCAACGCCAAACCGCGCAAGCCCGAGGTCAGGATTCCGTATCTGAAGTACGTCGACTACATCACCCGCCAGCTGGGCAACCCCGTGAAATTTTACGAGGTCTGGAATGAATGGGACATCGAAGGTCCCGGCGATGCGCGTTTGAGCAACGACTACGCCTCGTTGGTCCGAGACGTGGCGCCAGTCATTCGCAAGAATAACCCCCAGGCAGTGATACTCGCCGGTGCAGTGACGACATTGGGTATCACGAGTGGGTTCGTTGACCGCATCATCGCTGCCGGCGTGATGAAGTACGCCGATGGGTTATCCCTGCACCCCTATGTGCATTGCTACGGCAGTGATCGCAACACGCCGGAGAGCTGGATAGGCTGGATGCGTGACCTCGACCGCAAGATCACCCTCAAGGCTGGCAGGCCTGTGCCCCTTTACCTGACGGAGATGAGTTGGCCAAGTCATGAAGGCAATTGCGGGATCAGTCAGGAGCGCCAGGCTGCTTATCTGTCCCGGGCGTATTTCCTCATTCGAACCCTGCCCAACGTCAAGGGCATGTGGTGGTACGACTTGATCAATGATGGTGATGACCGCAGTGAACAGGAACACAACTTCGGCCTGCTCGACTCTGCCCTCGGCCCGAAGCCTGCCTACGCGGTGCTCAAGGCCATCAGCCCGTATCTCCGCGACTTCCATTACGAGCCCACCAACAGCCTCCAGAATGACGGCATCTATCAACTGGCGTTCAGTGCCGGGCGCGAGCGAATAATGGTCGCATGGGCCAGCGGTCGCCAGCGGGAAGTCAGCATCAGTGCCTCCGCCATGCAAAACCAGAACGTTCGTGTGCTCGATACCTTGGACCCCGACAAAGGGATGGCGAACGCCCGGCAGCAATGGGTCTGCAAGGATGATCATTGCTCAACGCCGGTAAAGTTGACGGGGTTTCCCAAGATCATCCGCCTCAGTCCTGATGCCTGATACACCGTAACGAATGCCGCACCCGCCTGCCGTTCTGAAAAGCGTCTGTGCATTCAGCTGCAAATAGTGGCATTACGACATTTCTCCGACATCTCTTGCTGCTACGCTACGGCCTTGGGCAGCGGAGATGCCGGGGGAATACATGGGGCTTCGAGGGAGATTGCTGGTGGGTAGTCTGCTGGTGCTGCTCATGACGCCAGCCATGGCGGGGCCTTACATCGCAGCCGGGGCTCAATGGAAGCCCTATGCCTATGAGGACAAGGACGGTCACCTGATCGGGGTATCCATCGACATCGCGAGACGGGTGATGGCGCTAGCCAATCTGGAGGTAACCTTTGTCACCTACCCCGTCAACCGCTTGCAATCGATGTTGCAAAAGAGCGAGATCGACATCAACTTCGCAGACGCGCTGATCTGGAACAATGCCGCAGAACGGCGCCGCTTCGTTTTCTCGAAACCTTATTCCACCGTCAAAGAGCACTTGTACTTTCTGGCTGATCACCCCGCTCGCGGTCAATCCATTGGGCAAATGGATCACCTCACCATCGGCATGGTACGAGGCTATAACTATTGGGCACTGGACCCGGCTATCGACAAACGTCGCATGAGCCGACTGGAAACCTCCCAGGACGAGGCGCTGATCAAGCTGCTGCAAAGCGGACGCGTGGACGCCATCGCCATGGTCGACGACATCTTCGATGAGTTGATTTCAAGCGAAAAGCTTGATCCCTCGCTGTTCACACGAGGCGCGCGACTCAGCGAAGCGATGCTGGTGTTCAAGCTTCAACCACAACATGCCTCGTGGCTACCGCAGATAAACAGCGCAATCGACAGCATGCAAAAGACCGGTGAGTTGGAGCAGATCCGGCGTAGATACTTGCCAGGCACACAGGATGCGCCTTGAACGTATCAACCCAGGCGCAAATAGGATGTGATCGGTTTATCCACAGATTGCGGGCTGCGTGGAAGTCCTCGTCGGATGCCACTGCACATCGAAGCTGTGGGTAAGTCGACTAGATCCTGCTATCCCTTAATGTTGTGATCGCAATGGAGGCGAAACAATCAAAAGCGCCGACTACTGTGGATAACTGGATGACTGTGAAGGAAGCCAAGCCGACTTGGCTTCCTCACATCGGCGATCTTATCCACAGCTGTATCCGTGCTTATTTTCGGATCAGCAAATGACGAATGGCTTGAAGCGTTAGTCGCTGCAAATATAAGCCGGCGTACCGTCTCTGTGGATAACTTATTCAACAGTGACTGATTTTGCCAAGTTGCGCGGCTGGTCCACATCCGTGCCCTTCAGCACTGCTACGTAGTAGGAGAGCAACTGCAGGGGGATGGTGTACAAAATCGGCGTCAGAGCGTCGATGATGTGCGGCATGGAAACAACATGGGTACCTTCCCCGTTTACCAGCCCGGCTTGTTCATCAGCAAATACGATCAGCTCTCCGCCGCGTGCGCGCACTTCCTGCAGGTTGGACTTGAGCTTCTCCAGCAGCTCGTTGTTCGGCGCGACGGTGACGACAGGCATGTCACTGTCCACCAACGCCAACGGGCCGTGTTTCAGCTCGCCTGCCGGATAGGCTTCGGCATGGATATAGGAAATCTCTTTAAGCTTGAGCGCCCCTTCCATGGCCACCGGGAATTGCGCGCCACGGCCCAGAAACAGGGTGTGGTTCTTCTCGGCGAACAGCTCGGCAATTTTCTCGACCGTGCTGTCCATGGCCAACGCCTCGCCCAGGCGGGTCGGCAGACGGCGCAGCTCTTCCACCAACTGCGCTTCCACGCCGGCTTCCAGCGTCCCTTTGACCTGACCGAGCGAGAGCGTCAACAACATGAGTCCCACCAGCTGGGTGGTAAACGCTTTGGTGGAGGCGACGCCGATTTCCGGGCCGGCCTGAGTAAGCAGGGTCAAATCGGATTCCCGTACGAGGGAGCTGATGCCCACGTTGCAGATGGCCAGGCTGGCGAGAAAGCCCAAGTCCTTGGCATTGCGCAGGGCGGCAAGGGTGTCGGCAGTCTCGCCTGACTGTGAGATGGAAACGAATAGCGTGTCCGGCTGCACGACGACCTTGCGGTAACGAAATTCGCTGGCGACTTCAACCTGGCAAGGGATGCCGGCCAGGCCTTCGAGCCAGTAACGGGCAACCATGCCGGCGTGATAACTGGTCCCGCAAGCGACGATCTGCACGTTCCGTACCTTGGCGAACAGCTCCGCGGCTTGCGGCCCGAACGCTTGAACCAGCACCTGCTGCTGTCCGAGACGTCCCTCCAGCGTGCGCTGAACTACCTTTGGCTGCTCGTGAATTTCCTTGAGCATGAAGTGACGGTACTCGCCTTTATCCGCTGCTTCGGCACCTTCATGGTATTGAACGGTTTCACGCTCGACGGGCAGGCCGGACGCATCCCATATCTGCACGCTGTCGCGACGGATCTCGGCAATGTCGCCCTCTTCGAGGTACATGAAGCGATCGGTCACTTGGCGCAATGCCAACTGGTCGGACGCCAGAAAGTTTTCCCCCAGGCCCAGACCTACAACGAGCGGGCTACCACTGCGCGCGGCAATCAAACGGTCCGGTTGTTTGGCGCTGATAACGGCCAGGCCATAGGCGCCGTGCAGCTCCTTGACCGTGGCCTTCAAGGCAGCGGCGAGGTCAGGGATCTCTTGCAGCTTGTGATGCAGCAAGTGGACGATCACCTCGGTATCGGTATCGGAGGCGAATACGTAACCCAACGCTTTTAGTCGAGCGCGAAGCGGCTCATGATTTTCAATGATGCCGTTGTGCACCACTGCCAGTTGGTCATTGGAAAAGTGCGGGTGAGCGTTGCGTTCAAGTGGCGCGCCGTGCGTTGCCCATCGAGTGTGAGCAATCCCCAGACGCCCTGTAACGGGTTCGCCGGCAAGCGCCTGTTCCAGTTCGTTGACCTTACCGACACGACGCCGCCGCTCAAGCACGCCATCATTGTTGAATAACGCTACGCCAGCGCTGTCATAGCCCCGGTATTCAAGGCGCTTGAGGCCTTCAAGCAAGATGGGCGTCACATTGCGTTCAGCAACAGCGCCGACAATTCCACACATGGTCTTCTCCTAGGAAACAGCAGCGCAAATCAAGGTTACGCCACGGGCCTGAATTTGCTCGCGCGCCTCTTGAGGCAGGCGGTCATCGGTAATAAGGGTATGAAAGCTGCTCCAGGGCAGCTCCAGATTAGGAATCTTTCGACCGACTTTGTCGGACTCAACCATCACGATCACTTCGCGCGCGACTTCAGCCATGACCCGGCTGAGGCCCAGCAACTCGTTGAACGTGGTGGTACCTCGCGTCAGGTCAATCCCGTCCGCGCCGATGAAAAGCTGATCGAAATCGTAGGATCGCAGCACCTGTTCGGCGACCTGGCCCTGGAAAGACTCGGAATGCGGGTCCCACGTCCCGCCGGTCATGAGCAATACAGGCTCGTGCTCCAGTTCGCCCAGCGCATTGGCGACGTGCAGGGAATTGGTCATCACAACGAGACCCGGCTGCAAACCCAACTCCGGAATCATCGCAGCGGTTGTACTGCCGCTGTCGATGATGATCCGTGCGTGTTCCCGGATGCGGGCAACAGCAGCTCGAGCAATGGCTTGTTTGAATCTGGAAACAGGCTGGCCTGGTTCGCCAATCAATTCCTGGGGCATCGGGATGGCACCGCCGTAACGACGTAGCAGCAACCCATTGCTTTCGAGCGCAGCCAGATCTTTACGGACCGTCACCTCGGAAGTCTCAAAGCGCTTGGCCAACTCGTCCACGCTCACTTCACCCTTCTCATTGAGCAGGGCAAGAATGTTGTGGCGGCGTTGAGGCGTATTACGTTTCGACATGGCAGTCTTAACTTTCGGTTCGTAAGTTAGCGAAAGCAATGAAAGCCTATCGAAAGATCTACGTCAAGGGGGGCAGGCGCAATTTCATGGAAGGCCTGAAAAATCGGCGACGCAGTTCAAAGCCCGCTGTCATTGGCACGGCAGCAGGCTCCTGTGGATAACTTCAGTCTTTTTTGATTTTGACAGGCCGCTTCCAGCCTTCGATATTGCGCTGGCGCGCGCGTGCAACTGCAAGCTGCTCAGCGGACACGTCTTGATTGATGGTGGAACCCGCGCCAGTACTGGCGCCCGTCGCGATAGTCACAGGCGCAACCAGCGAGTTGTTCGAGCCTATGAACACGTCTTCACCCATCACGGTCTGGTGCTTGTTTGCACCGTCGTAGTTGCACGTGATGGTGCCGGCACCAATATTGGTCCGCGCGCCTATAACAGCATCGCCCAGGTACGTCAGATGGCCGGCCTTTGCGCCCTCCCCTAGATGAGCGTTCTTCAGCTCAACGAAGTTACCCACATGGGCTCGGGCATCTAGCACGCTGCCTGGACGCAAGCGAGCGAACGGACCTGCGTCCGCGCCTTCGCCGATGACCGCACCATCAATATGACTGTTTGCCTTAATAACCGCTCCCCTGCGCAGGGTGCTGTCCTTGATCACACAATTTGGCCCGATCGAGACGTCGTCTTCGATGATGACCCGCCCTTCAAGGATGACATTGACGTCGATCACCACATCTTGACCCACCGTGACGTCTCCTCGAACGTCGAAGCGCGCCGGATCGCGCAATGTGACGCCCAATGCCATGAGTCTCCGCGCCTCGCCCTGCTGGTAATGGCGTTCGAGCTCTGCCAGCTGCTTACGGTCATTGGCGCCCTGCACTTCCATGGCGTCTTCAGGCTGGGCAGTTGCGACCACTAAACCATCGCCGACGGCCATGGCAATGACGTCAGTCAGGTAATACTCGCCCTGCGCATTGCTGTTGGAAAGTCGACCCAGCCAGTCGGCCAAGCGTCTGCCGGGCACTGCCAAAATGCCGGTGTTCCCCTCTTTGATAGCCTTCTGCGTTTCAGTCGCATCTTTGTGCTCGACGATGGCGCACACCCGCTGCTGATTATCCCGAACGATGCGGCCATAGCCGGTAGGGTTATCCAGCGTAACGGTCAGCAGGCCCAACTGCTGATCGTTTACAAGCGTAAGCAGCCGGTTCAGTGTCTCGACTTTGATGAGCGGGACATCGCCGTAAAGAATCAATACGGTTTCAGCGTTCAGCACCGGCAAGGCCTGGGCGACCGCGTGGCCTGTTCCCAGCTGTTTATCCTGTACGACGAAGTTCAGGTCGTTGCTAGCCAGTTGCTTTCGTACCTGCTCTCCACCATGCCCGATAACCACATGAATGCTGTCAGGGGAAAGCTGGCGCGCGCTGTGGATAACATGGCCAAGCATCGAATTGCCCGCCACAGGGTGTAAGACCTTGGGGAGAGCCGAACGCATACGGGTGCCCTGACCCGCGGCAAGAATGACGACATCGAGAGACATGAAAGGATTCCAGACGAACTAGGCGCATTTACCGGCTGAGACTCTGAGCCGAAAAAAGAAAAAGGGTAGCCGAGGCTACCCTTTTACTCAATCGCGCATGAAAATCTGCCGGCTTAACCGCCAAACTTTTTGCGAATTTGCTGAACGGTGCGCAGCTGGGCTGCGGCCTCCGCCAGACGTGCAGCAGCAGATCCGTAATCGAAATCCGCGCCTTTTTCATTCAGAGCGCGCTCGGCTGCCTTGACGGCTTCCTGAGCTGAGGCTTCATCCAGGTCGGCTGCGCGTTGCACTGTATCGGCAAGCACTTTGACCATGTTCGGTTGAACCTCAAGGAAGCCACCGGAGATGTAAAACACCTCGGCTTCGCCACCCTGCTTGATCAGACGGATCGGACCCGGCTTCAGATCGGTGATCAACGGTGCGTGGCCTGGAGCGATACCGATATCACCCAGGTTACCGTGTGCAATCACCATCTCGACCAGACCGGAGAAAATCTCTCCTTCCGCGCTGACGATATCGCAATGGACTGTCATAGCCATTTGCATGCCTCAACCTGATTAGCGCCCGTTACCGGGCGCCTGGATTACAGTTTCTTGGCTTTCTCGATCGCTTCTTCGATGCCGCCGACCATGTAGAAAGCCTGTTCTGGAAAATGGTCGTAGTCACCGGCGAGGATGCCTTTGAAGCCAGCAATGGTGTCTTTCAGGGAAACGTATTTACCCGAGGCACCGGTGAAGACTTCAGCCACGAAGAACGGCTGCGACAGGAAGCGCTGAATCTTACGAGCGCGGGATACCAACTGCTTGTCGGTTTCCGACAGCTCGTCCATACCCAGGATCGCGATGATGTCTTTCAGCTCTTTGTAGCGCTGCAGAACGTACTGAACGCCGCGAGCGGTGTCGTAGTGGTCCTGACCGATAACGTTCGGGTCCAGCTGGCGCGAAGTCGAATCCAGTGGATCTACCGCTGGGTAGATACCCAGGGAAGCGATATCACGGGACAGAACGACCGTAGCGTCCAAGTGGGCAAACGTTGTAGCTGGCGATGGGTCGGTCAAGTCATCCGCCGGTACGTATACCGCCTGGATCGAAGTGATCGAGCCTTCCTTGGTCGAAGTGATGCGCTCTTGCAGCACGCCCATCTCTTCAGCCAGCGTCGGCTGATAGCCTACTGCAGAAGGCATACGGCCCAGCAGTGCGGATACTTCAGTACCGGCCAGTGTGTAACGGTAGATGTTGTCAACAAACAACAGAACGTCGTTACCTTCGTCACGGAACTTCTCAGCCATGGTCAGGCCAGTCAGCGCGACGCGCAGACGGTTTCCCGGCGGCTCGTTCATCTGACCGTAGACCAACGCTACTTTGTCCAGAACGTTGGAGTCCTTCATCTCGTGGTAAAAGTCGTTACCCTCACGAGTACGCTCGCCCACACCAGCAAACACGGAATAACCGCTGTGCTCAATGGCGATGTTACGGATCAGTTCCATCATGTTTACGGTCTTGCCGACACCGGCACCACCGAACAGACCGACTTTACCGCCCTTGGCAAACGGGCAAACCAGGTCGATAACCTTGATGCCGGTTTCCAGGAGGTCGTTGCCGCCAGCCTGATCAGCGAACGAAGGTGCAGCACGGTGGATGCCCCAGCGCTCTTCGGTTTCGATCGGGCCCGCTTCGTCGATCGGATTACCCAGTACGTCCATGATCCGGCCCAGAGTCGCTTTACCGACCGGTACGGAAATGGCTGCGCCACTGTCGATTACGTCCAGACCGCGCTTCAAGCCTTCGGTGGAGCCCATCGCAATGGTACGAACTACGCCGTCGCCCAGCTGCTGCTGAACTTCCAAAGTAGTTTCCGCGCCTTGAACTTTCAGCGCGTTGTAGATGCTCGGTACGCTGTCGCGTGGAAATTCCACGTCGATCACGGCGCCGATGATTTGAACGATACGTCCGCTACTCATTAGCTGGATCCTCTGAATATTTGAACCGTTAAACCGCGGCAGCGCCGCCGACGATTTCCGAGATCTCTTGGGTGATCGCTGCCTGACGCGCCTTGTTGTAGATCAGCTGCAAATCGCTGATCAGGTCACCGGCGTTGTCAGTGGCGTTCTTCATCGCGATCATCCGCGCAGCTTGCTCAGCTGCGTTGTTCTCGACCACCGCCTGATAGACCTGCGACTCCACGTAACGGACCATCAAGCCATCAAGCAGCTCTTTGGCGTCGGGCTCGTACAGATAATCCCAGTGGTGTTTGAGTTCTTGATCCTGGGTGGCGACCAACGGAATCAACTGTTCGACCGTTGGCTGCTGAGTCATGGTGTTGATGAACTTGTTGGACACCACGGACAGGCGATCAATACGACCCTCCAGGTAGGCATCCAGCATCACCTTGACGCTGCCGATCAAATCGTTGATCGATGGCTCTTCGCCCAAGTGGCTGATCGCAGCGACAACGTTACCGCCGAAGTTGCGGAAAAACGCCGCACCTTTGCTGCCGACCACGCACAGATCGATCTCTACGCCGTTTTCACGGTTCTTCGCCATGTCCTTGACCAAGGCCTTGAACAGGTTGGTATTCAAGCCACCACACAGACCACGGTCACTGCTCACCACCACGTAACCGACGCGCTTTACTTCGCGTTCGATCATGAAGGGATGACGATATTCCGGGTTAGCGTTGGCAAGATGACCAATCACCTGGCGGATGCGCTCCGCGTAAGGACGGCTAGCAGCCATACGCATTTGAGCCTTGCGCATTTTGCTGACCGCCACTTTTTCCATGGCGCTGGTGATCTTTTGCGTGCTTTTGATGCTCGCAATCTTGCTGCGAATCTCTTTTGCGCCTGCCATGTAACACCTATCAGGTTAGCAAGCGGGAGCCTCGCGGCTCCCGCTGCGGCTTACCAGGTTTGGGTGGCCTTGAACTTCTCGATACCGGCTTTCAGGCCAGAGTCGATCTCGTCATTGAAGTCACCCTTCACGTTGATCTTCGCCATCAAATCGGCGTGATCTCGGTTGAAGTAAGCAATCAGCGCTTGTTCAAAGCTGCCAACCTTGGCGATTTCGACGTCAGTCAGGAACCCACGCTCAGCGGCATACAGCGACAGCGACATGTCAGCAATCGACATTGGCGCATATTGCTTCTGCTTCATCAGCTCGGTGACGCGCTGACCATGCTCAAGTTGCTTGCGAGTTGCCTCGTCCAGGTCAGATGCGAACTGGGCAAATGCTGCCAGTTCACGGTACTGAGCCAGCGCGGTACGGATACCACCGGACAGCTTCTTGATGATCTTGGTCTGAGCGGCACCACCCACACGGGATACCGAAACACCGGCGTTCACTGCCGGGCGAATGCCGGAGTTGAACATGGCTGATTCCAGGAAGATCTGACCGTCAGTGATGGAGATCACGTTGGTCGGAACGAACGCAGAAACGTCGCCAGCCTGTGTTTCGATGAGCGGCAGTGCGGTCAGCGAACCGGTCTTGCCAGTCACTGCGCCGTTGGTGAACTTCTCGACCCATTCTTCCGAAACGCGGGAGGCGCGCTCCAACAGACGGGAGTGGAGATAGAACACGTCGCCTGGGTACGCTTCACGTCCTGGTGGACGGCGCAGCAGCAAGGAAATCTGACGGTAGGCCACAGCTTGCTTGGACAGATCATCGTAAACGATCAATGCGTCTTCGCCGCGGTCGCGGAAGTACTCGCCCATTGTGCAGCCGGAGTACGGTGCCAGGAATTGCAGCGCAGGAGACTCGGAAGCGCTGGCGGCTACGACGATCGTATTGGCCAGAGCACCGTGTTCTTCCAGTTTGCGTACAACGTTGGCGATGGTCGATTGTTTCTGACCGATTGCCACGTAGACGCAAAAAATGCCGCTGTTCTTCTGATTGATGATCGCGTCGATGGCCAGAGCGGTTTTACCGATCTGACGGTCGCCGATGATCAGCTCACGCTGGCCACGGCCGACAGGAATCATGGCATCAACTGCCTTGTAGCCAGTCTGCAAAGGCTGGTCTACCGACTTACGCCAGATCACGCCTGGAGCAACTTTCTCGACCGCGTCGGTCTCGGTGTTGTTCAGTGGACCTTTGCCGTCGACAGGGTTACCCAAAGCGTCGACTACGCGACCCAGCAATTCCTTACCAACAGGAACTTCCAGGATGCGGCCGGTGCACTTGGCACTCATGCCTTCAGCCAGAGAGGTGTAAGCGCCCAGTACGACAGCACCCACGGAGTCTTGCTCCAGGTTCAGTGCCATACCGTAAACGCCGCCCGGGAACTCGATCATTTCGCCGTACATCGCGTCGGCGAGACCGTGAATCCGCACGATACCGTCAGACACGCTGACGACAGTGCCTTCGTTTCGGGCTTGGGAGGCCACATCGAGTTTCTCGATACGGCCCTTGATGATTTCACTTATTTCGGAAGGATTGAGTTGCTGCATTGCTCTGCTGCCCCTTCAAACTCAAGATTTCAATGCTTCGGCTAGTTGCGCGAGTTTGCCGCGAACTGAGCCATCGATAACCAGGTCGCCGGCGCGGATGATGACACCACCTATCAGGGCGGCATCCTCCGCAGCGTGCAGGCGCACTTCCCGGCCGAGCCGTGCACTGAGAACCTTGGCGAGTTTGTCTTGCTGTTCTTGGTTCAATGCAAAAGCACTGGTCACATCCACGTCTACCGATTTTTCCTGCTCGGCCTTGTACAGCTCGAACAGTTCGGAGATCTCCGGCAAAAGCTGAAGACGGTCGTTTTCGGCAACGACGTGAATGAAATTCTGTGCCTTGGCATCGAACTTGTCGCCGCACACTTCAATAAAAGTGGCGGCCTTGTCTGCGCTCGTCAGTCGCGGGGCCTTGAGCATGCGCTGCATCGTGTCGTCTTGCGACACTGCAGCAGCCAGGCCGAGCATGGCTGACCAATTGGCCAGTTGCTGGTGCGCCTGTGCATGCTCGAAGGCTGCCTTAGCGTAAGGTCGGGCCAACGTGGTCAGTTCTGCCATGATCGCCCTCGCTTAAATTTCAGCAGCCAGTTTGTTAACCAGCTCCGCGTGCGCGTTTCGATCGATTGTGGCACCCAGGATCTTCTCTGCGCCGTTGACTGCCAGGCTACCCAGCTGGGCGCGCAGCGCGTCTTTGACGCCGTTCAGTTCCTGTTCGATCTCGGCCTGAGCCTGAGCCTTGATGCGGTCAGCTTCGACGCGAGCCTGTTCCCGGGCTTCGTCGACAATCTGGGTACCGCGTTTCTTGGCTTGCTCAATGATCTCAGCTGCCTGAGCTTTAGCTTCGCGCAGTTGCTGACCCACTTTATCTTGGGCCAGCTCCAGGTCGCGAGCTGCTCGTGTAGCAGCGTCCAGTCCATCCGCAATCTTCTTCTGACGTTCGTGCAAAGCCGCGATGACCGGAGGCCACACGAACTTCATGCAGAACAGCACAAAAATGAAGAACGCAACGGACTGGCCAATCAGGGTTGCATTAATGTTCACGCCAACACCTCGCTCGTTCGTTGTCCATCACACCAATCAACTCGACAATTCGAGTGATTAGCCAGCGAGTTGACCAACGAAGGGGTTCGCAAAAGTGAAGAACAGAGCGATACCAACACCGATCATGGTCACGGCGTCGAGCAGACCAGCCACGATGAACATCTTAACTTGCAGCATTGGAACCATTTCTGGTTGACGCGCAGCGCCTTCCAGGAATTTACCGCCCAGCAGACCGAAGCCGATTGCAGTACCCAGTGCGCCCAGGCCGATCAGCAGTGCAACAGCGATAGCAGTTAGACCAACTACAGTTTCCATCTTTCCTCCCGACTTTTACGTCGTATTGGTTAGGTTTTCTTAGATTAAAGCGGTAAAACAAAATCGTTTCTTACATCAGGCCCTCGCGGGCACCCCCCCACCGGAGCGAGGGGATCATCAGACTCGCCAGGCGAGTCTTAATGGTTATCTTCGTGAGCCATCGACAGGTAGACGATGGTCAGCATCATGAAGATGAACGCTTGCAGGGTGATGATCAGGATGTGGAAGACAGCCCACGCCCATTGCAGGACCACGCCAAGGCCGCTCAGCCAGAGCAGGCCGCTACCGAACATGACCGCGATCAGAATGAACACCAGTTCACCCGCATACATGTTGCCGAACAGACGCAGTGCCAGGGAAATCGGTTTGGCCACCAAAGTCACGAATTCAAGCAGGAAGTTCACCGGAATCAACAGAGCCTGAACGAAAATGTTCTTGCTGCCGAACGGATGCAGGGTCAACTCTCCGATAAAGCCGCCGATACCTTTGATCTTGATGCTGTAGAAAATGATCAGGGCGAAGACAGACAGGGCCATACCCAGTGTTGCATTGGGATCTGTTGTCGATACGGCACGGAATGGAATGTGATGGTCGCCGGTGACCATGATCGCCAGTTGCGGGATCCAGTCGACTGGAATCAAGTCGACGGCGTTCATGAGGAACACCCAGGCGAAAATGGTCAACGCCAGTGGCGCGATGACAGCGCTGCGGCCGTGGAAACTGTCCCGAACGCTGCCGTCAACGAACTCGACAAGCACTTCAACGAAGTTCTGCAGCGCACCGGGTTGACCGGAAGTCGCTTTTTTTGCGGCCATACGGAAGATCAGCACGAAAATCAGACCTAGCGCGACCGACCAGCCAAGGGTATCCACGTGGAAAGCCCAAAAGCCCATTTCTTTTGCTTGCGCTGCGGAATGCGCGAAGCCCCAACTGCCGTCAGGCAAATGACCAAAGGTCAGGTTCTGCAAGTGGTGCTGGATATAGCCCGAAGCTGTTTGCTCTGCCATGGTTGCCTCAAACGCCCTAAGGTCTCGAAAGTCTTGTTCTCAGTAGCAGGGGTGCAAACCAACTAACCAGTTGGGTCAGTATGAATACGCCAAAAACCGCAAGCGGAGCCAGCGGTTTTACCCCTGCAAACGTCAGTGCAAAAAGCACTGCCGTAAAAATCAGTTTGCCTGCCTCGCCGGCGTAGAACGACCGAACAATGGCCTGCGCTGCTCTGGCTCCGGAATACCGAAAAGCCTTATGAGCAAAATATACATTCGGCAGCCAGGCTATCAGGCCTCCGCAAAGCCCCGAATACCCTGCTACGACACTCTGCCACTGCCAAAGCGCCAGTGCTGCCCCAATAAGGACAACCAGCTGAGCCATCAAGATCGGGAAAACAGCCAGGCGATGGAAGGGCAAGCGGTTTGGCGTGCGTGTCTCCGTCACATGGGCTCCTCTTATGCCGGCCGCTAAAATCAACAACTTGGCATAAATTGTGCCGACAAAATGCGCGCAGAGTATAGGGGCGGTTCAGCCCCTATTCAACTGCCGGGTAGTGATTTCCGACTACACGCTACGCATCATTTGTATCAGCGAATGTGAGCGAGCACACCTTGAAGCTCGTCCAGTGAATTGTAACGGATAACCAATTGGCCTTTACCCTTCTGTCCATGGCGGATTTGCACCGCAGAGCCCAGCCGCTCGGCCAGTCGCTGCTCCAGGCGGGTGATATCGGGATCGGCCTTTACAGGCTCCGCAGCCTCCTGTTTGCCGCTCAACCACTGGCGAACCAGCGCCTCAGTCTGGCGCACGGTCAAGCCGCGTGCGACAACATGTCGCGCCCCCTCAACCTGTTGATCTTCAGGCAATCCCAGCAGCGCACGTGCATGCCCCATTTCCAGATCCCCATGGGAGAGCATGGTCTTGATTGCTTCCGGCAATGCGATCAGACGCAACAGATTGGCCACGCTGACTCGCGATTTGCCCACCGCTTCGGCCACTTGCTGTTGGGTCAGCTGAAATTCCTGCTGCAGACGCTGCAGGGCAATCGCTTCCTCGATCGGATTTAAGTCTTCGCGCTGAATGTTCTCTATAAGCGCCATTGCAATGGCGGCTTCATCCGGAACATCCCGCACCATGGCGGGAATGGTTTCGATACCGGCTTGCTGGCTGGCGCGCCAGCGGCGTTCACCGGCAATAATCTCAAAGCGGTTGTCCGCTATCGGACGGACCACGATCGGCTGCATGACACCTTGCGCCTTGATCGAATTCGCGAGTTCCTCCAGCGCCTGTGGGTCCATGTCCCGGCGAGGCTGATATTTGCCACGCTGAATAAGGTCCAGCGGGATGTGTTGCAACTCGCGCTGATCGGCCTTCACGGCCTGATCTTCCAACGCGCTTACGGTTGGGCTGCTCAGCAGTGCGTCCAGCCCACGTCCGAGTCCACGTTTCTTGACGGCCATGGAATTTCCTTAAGTGGGCTGAGCAGCGGTGCGGCTGCCACGACGTTGGCGACGGACCATCTCGCCCGCAAGCGCCAGGTAAGCCAGCGCGCCGCGAGAGGTTTTGTCGTACGCCAATGCCGGCATGCCAAAGCTGGGCGCCTCGGCCAGTCGAATGTTGCGTGGAATGACCGTGTCGTACAGCTGGTCGCCAAAGTGCTCTTTGAGCTGTGCAGAAACATCGTTGATCAGGCTAAGCCGCGGGTCGTACATGGTTCGCAGCAGACCTTCGATCTTGAGTTGCGGATTGAGCAATTCACCGATGCGCTTGATGTTATCCACAAGGTCGCTCAGACCTTCGAGCGCAAAATACTCACACTGCATGGGGATAATCACGCCATCGGCTGCAACCAGAGCGTTGAGCGTCAACATCGAAAGCGACGGCGGGCAGTCGATGAGGATGTAGTCGTAATTCTCGCGTATGGGCGCCAATGCCGACCGCAGACGTGACTCCTTCATCTGCATTTCCAGCAGAACCACCTCAGCGGCGGTCAGGTCGCGGTTCGCGGGCAGTAACTGATATCCGCCGTGCTCTGAAAAGTGCATGGCTTGATTCAGATCGCATTCACCGATGAGCAAATCATAAACAGAATGCTCGAGCCCATGCTTATCCACACCACTGCCCATCGTGGCGTTGCCTTGCGGATCCAGGTCAATCAAAAGCACTCGTCGCTTGGTAGCCACCAGCGAAGCTGCGAGATTAATGCAGGTAGTGGTTTTACCCACGCCCCCTTTTTGGTTCGCTATCGCGAATACCTTAGCCATTATTGCGTGTGTTCCCTGTCATGCCGTGCGGCGCAGTATCAGCAGATGCCGTTGACCTTGGCAACCGGGTACGGCCAAGGCTTGCGCGCTTTCCAGACTAAAATCTGCGGGTAATGCTACCAGCTCCTCCGCTGGATGCAGACCCTTCATTGCCAGCCAGCGGGTATCACTGTCGCCCATGTGCCGCGTCCACTGGGTAAAGTCTTCGAGACTGCTGAAGGCGCGAGAGATGATGCCGTTGAATGGCAGCATGGGCTGGAATGCTTCGGCTCGGCTGTGGATAACTTCGAGATTGGAGAGCGCGAGTTCGAGTTTGACCTGAGTCAGAAAACGGGTCTTCTTGCCGTTGCTGTCCAATACTGTGATTTTCATGTCGGGAAACAGAATGGCCAGCGGGATGCCGGGCATCCCACCGCCGCTGCCAACATCCAGCTGACGCTCACCCTCGACGAAACGCACCACACTCAAGCTGTCCAGCAGATGACGAGACACCATCTCATCAGGGTTCCGAACAGCCGTCAGGTTGTAGGCTTTGTTCCATTTGATCAACAGGGCCAGGTATGCCAGTAGCTGGCTGTGTTGGCTCTCGCTCAAGTCGACGCCGAGCTCTCGAGCACCCACAGTCAATTCTTCGGCATGCTGCGGGGTGACCATCGAACTCAAGCGCTCTGCTCCAACTGGCGGCCCGCGCCGCGTTTTTTCAAATGAATCAGCAAAAGAGAAATTGCTGCTGGCGTCACCCCCGGAATTCGCGAGGCCTGACCAAGCGTTTCCGGTCGAGTTATCCCCAGCTTGCTCTGGATCTCTTTGGAAAGACCGGAAATACCGGTGTAGTCGATATCTGCAGGAAGCCGTGTGTTTTCGCTGCCACGCAGACGAGCGATCTCGTCTTGCTGACGGTTAATGTAACCGGCGTATTTGGTCCTGATTTCGATCTGTTCAGCTACCTGCGGGTCCGACGCACCATGACCGGTCAGCGCAACCAGACTGGCGTAGTCGACTTCCGGGCGGCTTAGCAGATTCAGCAGATTGTATTCGTGGGTCAGCGGTGTACCGAAGTGCGCCGAGACCGCGTCGCCCTGCTCGGTACCCGGCCGGACCCAGGTCGACTTCAGACGCTGTTCTTCCAGCTCAATGCCCTCGCGCTTGGCGCAGAATGCCGCCCAGCGGGTGTCGTCCACCAAGCCGAGCGCCCGGCCCTGCTCGGTCAACCGCAGGTCCGCGTTGTCCTCGCGCAAAATCAGGCGGTATTCGGCGCGCGAGGTAAACATCCTGTAGGGCTCCTGGGTACCGAGCGTAATCAGGTCATCTACCAGCACGCCAATGTAAGCCTCATCGCGACGCGGGCACCAGCTGTCCTTGCCTTGCGCCCTGAGGGCTGCGTTGGCGCCGGCGAGCAAACCTTGTGCGCCGGCTTCTTCGTAGCCGGTCGTGCCGTTGATCTGCCCTGCGAAAAACAATCCCGCAATCACCTTGGTTTCGAGACTGTATTTCAAGTCTCGCGGATCGAAATAGTCATATTCGATGGCATAGCCCGGCCTAACGATGTGTGCGTTTTCCATACCGCGGATGGAACGAACGATCTGCAGCTGTACGTCGAACGGCAGCGAAGTCGATATACCGTTGGGATAAAGCTCATGAGTCGTCAAACCTTCCGGTTCGATAAACACCTGATGGCTTTCCTTGTCGGCGAAGCGATGGATCTTGTCCTCGATCGATGGGCAGTACCGAGGCCCCACTCCTTCGATTTCTCCAGCAGCCGAGTACATTGGCGACCGATCCAGATTCGCCGCGATAATTTCGTGCGTGCGGGCATTCGTGTGGGTAATCCAGCAGCTGACCTGGCTAGGGTGTTGTGCCTTGGACCCCATGAACGACATGACGGGAATCGGTGTATCACCCGGTTGTTCGGTCATCACCGAGAAATCTACCGAGCGTCCGTCAATGCGTGGAGGCGTGCCTGTTTTCAGCCGACCCACTCTCAGCGGTAGCTCACGAAGCCTGCGTGCCAGTGCGATGGAGGGCGGATCACCTGCTCGACCGCCCGAATAGTTCTGCAGACCGATGTGGATAAGTCCACCCAAAAACGTGCCTGTGGTGAGAACAACGGAATCAGCCAGAAAACGCAGCCCCATCTGGGTGACTACACCGCGCACCTGGTCTTGTTCCACGATCAGATCGTCGCACGCCTGCTGGAATATCCACAGATTGGGCTGATTTTCGATGATTTCCCTGACCGCAGCTTTGTAAAGCACACGGTCGGCCTGGGCCCTGGTGGCTCTGACAGCTGGGCCTTTACGACCATTCAGCACGCGAAATTGAATACCGCTTTTATCGGTCGCGGTTGCCATGGCACCGCCAAGTGCATCGATCTCTTTGACCAGGTGACTTTTACCAATGCCGCCAATGGCCGGGTTGCAGCTCATCTGGCCGAGGGTTTCCACGTTGTGCGTAAGCAGCAGGGTAGTAGCACCCATACGTGCAGACGCCAGTGCTGCCTCGGTACCGGCATGACCGCCGCCGATGACGATCACTTGAAAACGGGAAGGGAAATCCACCACGCACCTCGTGCCTGTTGATTGGGGGAATAGGATTGGGCGGCAAGTATAGGCACTTACCCCAGCCTAAGGAACCTGATGCGCAAAATTTAACCAGATGTGGATAAAGGCGCGTTATAGAAATTAAAAAGAAAGAAATTTATAAAATCTTTGTTTTTATGTTTATTTCTACTGGGCACCTTTTCTGTGGATAGATCGACACAGGCCTTATAAGCCGTGATGTACAGAATACTTAAGGTCTGTGGTCATGTGCTTCGGAGGCCATTGGATAACCTATTTAAGCCTGTGGATTAAAAGCCTACTTGTCCACAGGTGTGTTTATCCTCATGCTGAAAGCCCATTTATCAACTGACCTTAGGCCCGCTTATGCACAGGGCTCATGTTACGTGAATTCGTGCTGAGGCCAAATTTGGCGCGAGATCAGCCACACCCATTGCCATGAGCTGACAGGACAGTCGCAAAAGGTAGATTGGGGAGGGGGCAGACCAACCTGATTAGCCTGCCTTTTGGAGAGCGATGCGTTACTTGCCTATGCAGAAGCTGGAAAATATCCGTCCCAATAAATCGTCTGAGGTGAACGAACCCGTGATTTCGCCTAAAGACTGCTGCGCTTGGCGCAGATCTTCGGCAAGCAACTCCCCAGCCCCCGCCAAGGTCAGCTGAGAGCGACCATGCTCGAGGGAGGCGCTTGCTTTGTGCAGCGCCTCGAGGTGGCGCCGCCTTGCGCTGAAGCTTCCTTCAGCCGCTTGCTGATATCCCATGCAGGCCTTCAGATGCTCGCGCAGAAGCTCAACGCCTTCACCACCGGCTTTGGCACTAAGGCTGATCGTCACATGCCCATCGACGCTGGTGGACAGCTGCACAGCTTCATCGCTCAGGTCGACCTTGTTGCGAATCAGGGTAACGTTGGCGGGGTCAGGTCGCATGTCGAGAAACTCGGGCCAGAGTGCAAACGGATCGTCCGCTTCCGGCGCCGTTGCATCCACCACCAGCAAAATTCTGTCAGCCTGGCCTATTGCCTGGAGCGCACGCTGGACACCAATTTTTTCGACTTGATCGTCTGTATTACGAAGTCCCGCAGTATCGACCACATGGAGCGGCATACCATCAATGTGGATATGTTCGCGCAGGACATCCCGGGTGGTACCTGCGATTTCCGTCACGATCGCCGCCTCTTTACCGGCAAGGGCGTTCAGCAGGCTCGACTTACCGGCGTTAGGCCTGCCGGCAATGACCACATTCATGCCGTCTCTGAGGAGGGCACCCTGGTTAGCTTCCCGCAATACTGTGGATAACTGCGCCCTCACGCTATCCAGCATTGTCAGCACATGGCCGTCTGCGAGGAAGTCGATTTCCTCTTCAGGAAAATCAATCGCCGCTTCGACATAAATTCTCAGGCTGATCAGCTTTTCCGTGAGCTCATGGACTCGCTGAGAAAAAGCACCCTGCAGTGATCTCAGCGCGTTGCGCGCCGCTTGTGCAGAGCTCGCCTCAATGAGGTCAGCGATTGCCTCTGCCTGGGCCAAGTCAAGCTTGTCATTGAGAAACGCGCGTTCGCTGAACTCGCCCGGGCGCGCCAGGCGGCATCCCAGCTGCACGCAACGCTCAAGCAACATGTCCAGAACAATAGGCCCGCCATGCCCTTGAAGCTCGAGCACATCCTCCCCGGTAAACGAATGAGGACCAGAAAAGTAGAGACCAATGCCTTCGTCGATTACCGCGCCATTTACCCCTTTGAAAGCGCCGTAATGCGCATAACGAGGTTGAGGCAGTTTGCCGAGAATTGCCTCGGCACATTTGCCAGCGTGGGGGCCGGAAACTCGAATGATACCGACACCTCCTCGGCCGGGAGCCGTCGCGATGGCCGCAATGGTTTCAAAAAGGACATTCATGGCCGACTCCTGAAGAACTGACGGATAGCAAAACGCCCCACGAGGGGGCGTTTGAAGAACTTGTTAACAGGGTAGATCAGGCTTCAGCTTTCTTGGCTTTCGCTTCGATGCTGCGGGTGATGTACCACTGTTGAGTAATGGACAGGGTGTTGTTCACAACCCAGTACAGCACCAGACCGGCAGGGAACCACAGGAAGAAGAACGTAAAGATGATTGGCATCAACTTCATGACCTTCGCCTGCATCGGGTCCGGAGGTGTCGGGTTCAGACGCTGCTGGATGAACATGGTGGCGCCCATGATGATCGGCAGGATGAAGAACGGGTCTTTGATCGACAGGTCGGTTATCCACAGGAGCCAAGGCGCCTGGCGCATCTCGACGCTTTCCAGCAGTACCCAGTACAGGGAAAGGAACACCGGCATCTGCACCAGAATCGGCAAGCATCCACCCAGCGGGTTGATCTTTTCTTTCTTGTACAGCTCCATCATTGATTGAGACAGCTTCTGACGATCATCGCCATGCTGTTCTTTCAACGCGGCGAGTCGAGGCGCAACTGCACGCATTCTGGCCATGGATTTATAACTGGCGGCCGACAGCGGGAAGAAAAGCCCTTTGATTAGCATCGTCAGGAAAATGATCGACCAACCCCAGTTACCCACAAGGCTGTGAATATGTTGCAACAGCCAGAAAATGGGTTGGGCGATGAACCACAGAATGCCGTAATCCACTGTCAGTTCCAGACCTGGGGATAACTCCTTCAGGACTGCCTGGCTCTTCGGGCCAGCGTAAAGCGTAGCGGTCGTTTCAGCTTTCGCGCCAGGTGCGACAGTCAATGCCGGCCCAGTGAAACCGATGATGTAATTGCCAGCGCTGTCTTTACGAGTGGTAACGGTGTTGCTGTCAGCCTTGTTCGGAATCCAGGCGGTCACGAAGTAATGTTGCAACCAGGCAACCCACCCGCCCTGAACAGTGTCTTTCACCGATCCTTTGTCGATGTCCTTCATGGAAACCTTTTTGTAGGGTTCCGAAGGCGTCCACATGGCAGCGCCCAGGTAGGTGGCTGTCCCTGTCGCCGTAGTCGAGGATGGATCGGCGCTCGCATCGCGTTTCAACTGTGCGAACAGGCTACCGTTCCACTGCTGCGCGCTCTGGTTGTCAATCACGTAGGAAACGGTCAGGTCATACAGGCCACGTTTGAACGTAAAGCGCTTGATGTAATTAACGCCACCATCGCTGAACTTCAGGTCGACGACCAGATCATTCTGGCCGTCGGCCAGCTGAAAACTTTTCTGCGTAGCCGAATAAACCGGACGACCAGTGGCTCGAGCGTCGGGACCGTTTGTGCCAGTCAGACCGCTCTGAGCAAGGAAAATCCGCTCGCCGCCGTTATCGAACAGCTGGAAAGGAATTTCGGGATGGTCCTGACGGCGTGGATACAGCGGCAAACGAAGCTGCACCACATCGCCGCCTACCGGATCAATTTCCAGATTGAGGACGTCAGTCTTCACCTGGATCAGATCTTTGCTGGTGGCCACGGGGATTTCCGCGGGCGCAGCGACTTCGCCTGTAGCGCTAGGGACGTCTGCATTGGCAGTCGCTGAACCTTGCGGAGCATCAGGAATAGCGGATGTATTGGTGGTGGCAGCAACATTCTGAGTCGGCAAGGCAGCCTGACCGTAGTCCTGGTTCCATTTCAGGACACCGACATAGGTCACGATTGCCAGGGCGACGATCAGGATCGTGCGTTTAATATCCATGATTACTCGGCCATCGAAGAGGAACGGGAGGTGGGAGCAGGTGGAACCGGGTCATAACCACCGGGATTCCACGGATGACACCGACCTAAGCGACGTAAGGTCAGCCAGCCACCACGCACCAGACCATAATTTTCAATGGCCTCGTACGCGTAGCAGGAGCAACTGGGGTAGAAACGACAGTGACTGGCCATCAGGGGACTGATGGCATAGCGGTAAAACTGGATCGGAACGAGCGCCAGTTTACGCATCAGGACTGTCTACCCCCGCAGTTTCGGTTTTAAGTTCGGGATCGGGCCGGCTGCGCGCCAGACGTTTCCAGAGCTTGCCGAAATGCTGAATCAATTCGGGGTTTTCAATGTCACCCAAGCCTTTGCGCGCGACGACGACGATATCCCATCCGACCAGGGTGTCCTGGTGAAGGCGAAACGACTCACGCATCAGGCGTTTCAAGCGGTTGCGCTCAACGGAGAGCTTCACACTCTTCTTCCCGATCACCAGCCCGAGACGGGGATGATCAAGATCGTTGTTGCGCACAAGGAGCAGGAGATTTTTCCCCGGAACCTTGCCGGTGGGGGAGTCAAAGACTGCCTTGAAATGCCGGGGGGTCAGCAAACGCTTTTCCCGACTGAAGTCCTGACTCACCACCTGTGCCGATTAATCAAACTGCCAGACGCTTACGGCCTTTGGCGCGACGACGCGACAGGACTGCGCGACCGTTTTTGGTGGCCATACGAGCACGGAAACCGTGGGTGCGAGCGCGCTTGATAGTGCTGGGTTGGAAAGTACGTTTCATGGCGTGTTACCTGGTTCGTCCACAACGGGCCGGAATGGCCCCCGTTTTAAGAGACCGGGGATTCTAGAGAAAGCGGGCTCGCAGGTCAATTTCCAACCAACGTTTCTTGCATTTAGTTCCTGCTGTGCATTCATCGACAGCGACCGATCAGCCGGTGCATGCTTCGAACCCAAATATAGAAATAAAGAAGGAAGGTATTTAAAGCTTTTTTGTAAAGCTTATAAAAGCTTAGGGCGATAGGATCTGTGGATAAAGCTCTGAGGGCCACGTTTTTCCTTGTGTACAGAGGAATGAAAGTCTGTCCAAAAGCAGTGCCCCGGCTGTGCGGCGGCTGATTACAAGCTGTGTGCAACTCGGCAGGTTATCCACAGGGGCCTTATCCACAGCCTTCAACCCTGTGTTATGCAATGGGCTGACGTCATGTTATCCACAGAGCTTATCTATCCACCGAGAGGCGTCGTTTTAAGCACCCACACCGGGATTTCATGCATTAGTGCCCCACCTTCATGTGGATAAGTCAGCTTCGGGTGGTTACAATGGCGGCTTGTTTTTGCCTCACCGGCTTCAGAATCTAGGGGATATTTGTGTCAGTGGAACTTTGGCAGCAATGCGTTGAGCTTTTGCGCGATGAGCTGCCTGCCCAGCAATTCAACACCTGGATCCGTCCGTTGCAGGTTGAAGCCGAAGGCGATGAACTGCGCGTGTATGCGCCCAATCGATTTGTACTGGACTGGGTCAATGAGAAGTACTTGGGTCGGCTGCTCGAGTTACTCAGCGAGCACGGTCAAGGAATCGCGCCATCCCTGTCCTTATTAATAGGAAGCAAACGTAGCTCGGCCCCACGTGCCGCGCCGAATGCACCGCTGGCTGCGGCTGCCGCCGCGTCTCAAGCTGCCGAGATAGCGGCCACCAGCGAAGCGCCCGTTCCCCCGCGCGCACCGCAGCCCGTTTCAACTTCTGCTCCTATGATCCAAACCTCGTTGAATGTTGAAGACGAACCCTCTCGGGCTAGCTTCGATCCGATGGCGGGTGCCAGTTCCCAGCAAGCTCCAGCTCGCGCCGAGCAGCGTAACGTTCAGGTTGAGGGCGCGCTCAAGCACACCAGCTATCTCAACAGGACCTTCACATTCGAAAACTTTGTCGAAGGCAAGTCCAACCAGCTGGCACGAGCGGCCGCCTGGCAGGTAGCGGATAATCCCAAGCATGGCTATAACCCCCTCTTTCTTTATGGCGGTGTGGGCCTGGGTAAAACTCACCTGATGCATGCTGTGGGTAACCATCTGCTCAAGAAAAACCCGAACGCCAAGGTGGTTTATTTGCACTCCGAGCGGTTTGTGGCGGATATGGTCAAGGCGCTCCAACTCAACGCCATTAATGAGTTCAAGCGCTTCTATCGCTCCGTTGACGCGCTCCTGATCGATGACATTCAATTCTTTGCGCGCAAGGAGCGTTCCCAGGAGGAGTTTTTCCACACCTTCAACGCCCTTCTTGAGGGTGGTCAGCAGGTTATTCTCACCAGTGACCGTTATCCTAAAGAGATCGAAGGGCTTGAAGAGCGTCTCAAGTCACGTTTCGGTTGGGGGCTGACAGTAGCCGTTGAGCCACCAGAGCTGGAAACACGGGTCGCTATTTTGATGAAGAAGGCGGATCAGGCGAAAGTCGATCTCCCTCACGACGCTGCGTTCTTCATTGCCCAGCGTATCCGTTCCAACGTGCGTGAGCTTGAGGGTGCGCTGAAGCGCGTCATCGCCCATTCGCACTTCATGGGCCGCGACATCACGATTGAATTGATCCGCGAATCGTTGAAGGACTTGCTCGCCCTGCAAGACAAGCTGGTAAGTGTGGATAACATCCAGCGGACCGTTGCCGAATACTACAAAATCAAAATCTCCGACCTGCTGTCCAAGCGTCGTTCCAGGTCCGTCGCGCGACCGCGCCAGGTGGCGATGGCATTGTCCAAGGAACTGACCAACCACAGCCTTCCGGAAATCGGTGATGTGTTTGGCGGCCGAGATCACACCACGGTGTTACATGCGTGCCGCAAGATTAACGAATTGAAAGAATCCGATGCGGACATCCGCGAGGACTACAAGAACTTGCTGCGTACGTTAACAACATGATGCCGTCGCAGCTTATCAAGGCAAGGGACTAGACCATGCATTTCACCATTCAACGCGAAGCCCTGTTGAAACCCCTGCAACTGGTCGCCGGCGTTGTCGAACGCCGTCAGACCTTGCCGGTTCTGTCGAACGTACTCTTGGTTGTAGAAGGCCAGCAGTTGTCACTGACGGGCACCGATCTGGAAGTTGAGCTGGTTGGTCGCGTCCAGCTGGAGGAGCCTGCGGAGCCAGGTGAGATCACAGTGCCCGCCAGAAAGCTGATGGACATCTGCAAGAGCCTTCCTAACGACGCTCTTATCGACATCAAGTTGGATGAACAAAAACTGATCGTGAAGGCTGGCCGCAGTCGCTTCACACTGTCAACGCTGCCTGCGAACGATTTCCCGACTGTTGAAGAAGGCCCGGGCTCTCTCACTTTCAGCCTTATTCAAAGCAAGCTGCGCCGTCTGATTGAACGCACCAGCTTTGCGATGGCTCAGCAAGACGTTCGTTACTATCTCAACGGTATGTTGATCGAGGTCCAGTCAGGCATTCTGCGAGCTGTGGCAACAGATGGCCACCGGCTAGCCATGTGCTCCATGGCAGCGGACATTGAGCAGGCTGACCGCCATCAAGTCATCGTTCCTCGTAAGGGCATCCT
This sequence comes from Pseudomonas sp. ME-P-057, assembly GCF_030208975.1. Classification (NCBI taxonomy): domain Bacteria; kingdom Pseudomonadati; phylum Pseudomonadota; class Gammaproteobacteria; order Pseudomonadales; family Pseudomonadaceae; genus Pseudomonas; species Pseudomonas sp. ME-P-057. Next base: position 104,528 of record NZ_JARVSX010000001.1, on the reverse strand, counting down.
GGAGCTTGCACGCCTGCTAACAGAGCAGGATGGCTTGGTCAGCATCGTGCTCGGCCAGCATCACATCAGGGCGACAACAGGCGAGTTCACGTTCACTTCCAAACTGGTCGACGGTAAATTCCCGGACTACGAGCGAGTGCTGCCTAAAGGTGGGGACAAGCTGGTGGTGGGTGATCGTCAGGCATTGCGAGAAGCGTTTAGCCGTACCGCGATTCTCTCCAATGAAAAGTACCGGGGTATTCGTCTTCAGTTGGCTAACGGTCAGTTGAAAATTCAGGCGAACAACCCGGAGCAGGAGGAAGCCGAAGAAGAGATAAGCGTTGATTACAACGGTAGCTCGCTAGAGATAGGTTTCAACGTAAGCTACTTGCTTGATGTATTGGGTGTCATGACGACCGAACAAGTTCGTCTGATCCTCTCGGATTCCAACAGCAGCGCATTGGTGCAGGAATCTGGTAATGACGACTCGGCTTATGTCGTCATGCCGATGCGTCTGTAACAGCAGTTGATCAATGTCTCTTAGCCGCGTCTCGGTCACCGGGGTGCGCAATCTGCACCCGGTGACGTTCTCTCCCTCCCCTCGCATCAACATCCTCTACGGCGCCAACGGCAGTGGGAAAACCAGTGTTCTTGAAGCCATCTATCTCCTCGGCCTGGCGCGCTCATTCCGCAGTGCTCGGTTACAGCCAGTCATCCAATATGAGCAGCCTGCCTGTACGGTATTTGGACAGGTCGAACTCGCCGAAGGTGGGTATAGCAGCCTCGGCGTATCCCGCGAGCGTCAGGGTGATTTTCAAATTCGCATCGATGGCCAAAATGCGAAGAGCGCGGCGCAGCTCGCTGAGACTTTGCCCCTGCAGCTAATTAATCCGGATAGCTTTAGGCTTTTGGAAGGTGCTCCCAAGATCCGCCGTCAGTTCCTGGACTGGGGAGTGTTCCACGTGGAACCTCGATTTATGGCTACGTGGCAACGGCTCCAGAAGGCCCTGAGGCAGCGGAACTCGTGGCTTCGCCATGGTACACTTGACGCCGCTTCGCAGGCCGCCTGGGACCGTGAGTTGTGCCTGGCTAGTGATGAAATCGACGAGTATCGGCGCGCTTATATCAAGGCATTGAAGCCGGTATTTGAGCAAACCCTGCGTGAGCTTGTTCAGATCGATGGGCTGACACTTAGTTACTATCGAGGATGGGACAAAGAAAAGAACCTGAGCGACGTACTCGCATCCTCGCTCTATCGCGATCAGCAGATGGGTCATACGCAAGCAGGGCCCCAACGTGCAGATTTACGTCTGCGGCTCGGCGGGCATAATGCGGCGGACATCCTTTCTCGTGGGCAGCAGAAGCTGGTGGTCTGCGCCATGCGGATTGCTCAGGGACATTTAGTAAGCACGGCCCGTCGTGGCCAATGTATTTATCTCGTCGACGACCTTCCATCGGAGCTCGATGAGAACCACCGCGGCGCGCTTTGTCGGCTGCTGGAAGAATTACGCTGCCAGGTATTCATAACCTGCGTAGATCATGAATTGTTGCGGGAAGGCTGGCTGGCGGAAACGCCAGTTGCTGTGTTCCACGTGGAACATGGCAATATCACCCAGACCCACGACCACCGGGAGTGAAGGCATGAGCGAAAACCAAACGTACGACTCGACCAGCATCAAAGTGCTGAAAGGGCTTGATGCCGTACGCAAACGTCCTGGTATGTATATCGGCGACACAGATGACGGCAGCGGCCTCCACCACATGGTGTTTGAGGTAGTGGACAACTCGATCGACGAGGCGTTGGCAGGTCACTGCGACGACATCAGCATCATCATTCACCCGGATGAATCGATCACTGTTCGCGACAATGGACGTGGCATCCCTGTCGATGTCCATAAAGAAGAAGGCGTCTCCGCAGCCGAGGTCATCATGACCGTATTGCACGCTGGCGGTAAGTTTGACGATAACTCATACAAGGTATCCGGCGGTCTGCATGGTGTAGGCGTTTCAGTCGTGAACGCATTGTCCGAGGTTTTAAACCTGACTGTTCGCCGCAGTGGAAAGGTCTGGGAGCAGACGTATGTCCACGGCGTGCCACAAGAGCCGATGCAAATCGTTGGCGAGAGTGAAACCACGGGTACAGAGATCCATTTCAAGCCGTCCTCTGAGACCTTCAAGAATATTCACTTCAGCTGGGACATCCTGGCGAAGCGGATCCGTGAACTCTCCTTCCTGAACTCCGGCGTGGGTATCGTTCTGAAAGACGAGCGCAGCGGCAAGGAGGAGTTGTTCAAGTATGAAGGTGGACTGCGGGCGTTCGTCGAATACTTGAATACCAATAAGACGCCCGTCAACCAGGTCTTCCACTTCAACATCCAGCGTGAAGATGGCATCGGCGTTGAGATTGCATTGCAGTGGAATGACAGCTTCAACGAGAACCTCTTGTGCTTCACGAACAACATTCCGCAGCGTGACGGTGGCACCCACCTTGTCGGCTTCCGCTCAGCCCTGACCCGTAACCTGAATAACTACATTGAGCAGGAAGGTCTGGCGAAGAAGCACAAAGTCGCCACCACAGGTGACGATGCACGCGAAGGCCTCACCGCGATCATCTCCGTTAAAGTCCCTGATCCGAAGTTCAGCTCGCAGACAAAAGACAAACTGGTTTCGTCAGAGGTGAAGACAGCGGTTGAGCAGGAGATGGGCAAGTATTTCTCTGACTTCCTGCTTGAGAACCCGAATGAAGCGAAAGCCGTCGTCGGCAAGATGATCGATGCGGCACGTGCTCGGGAAGCTGCACGAAAAGCGCGTGAGATGACCCGTCGTAAGGGGGCGCTCGATATTGCAGGCCTGCCTGGCAAACTGGCTGACTGCCAAGAAAAAGACCCTGCCCTTTCCGAGCTGTACCTGGTAGAAGGTGACTCTGCTGGCGGCTCCGCCAAGCAAGGACGTAACCGTAAAACTCAGGCCATCCTCCCGCTCAAGGGCAAGATCCTGAACGTAGAGAAGGCGCGTTTCGACAAAATGATCTCTTCCCAAGAAGTGGGAACATTGATCACCGCGCTGGGCTGCGGTATCGGCCGTGACGAGTACAACATCGCCAAGCTGCGCTACCACAACATCATCATCATGACCGATGCGGACGTTGACGGTTCGCACATCCGAACCTTGCTTCTGACATTCTTCTTCCGTCAGCTCCCCGAGCTGGTGGAGCGTGGCTACATCTATATCGCTCAGCCACCGTTGTACAAGGTCAAGAAAGGTAAGCAAGAGCAGTACATCAAGGACGACGAGGCCATGGAAGAGTACATGACCCAGTCCGCACTTGAAGATGCCAGCCTGCACTTGAGCGAATCGGCGCCTGGTATTTCCGGCGCAGCGTTGGAGAAACTGGTACACGACTTCCGTATGGTCATGAAGACCCTCAAACGTCTGTCCCGTCTTTACCCGCAGGAGCTGACCGAGCACTTTGTGTATCTGCCGGCTGTACCAATGGAGCAGCTGTCGGACCATGCTGCCATGCAAGAGTGGCTGGCAAAATTTGATGAACGCCTGCGCGTCGGTGAAAAGTCCGGTTTGGTTTACAAGGCCAGTTTGCGGGAAGACCGCGAGCGTAACGTGTGGCTGCCTGAGGTCGAGCTGATCTCCCATGGTTTGTCTAATTACGTAACCTTCAACCGCGACTTTTTCGGCAGCAATGACTACAAAACGGTCACCGCACTGGGCGCTCAAATCAGTACCTTGCTCGAAGAAGGCGCCTACGTACAACGCGGCGAACGCAAGAAATCGGTCACGGAGTTCAAGGAAGCGTTGGCTTGGTTGATGGCGGAAAGCACCAAACGTCACACGATTCAGCGCTATAAAGGTCTTGGTGAGATGAACCCCGATCAGTTGTGGGAAACCACAATGGACCCAAGCGTGCGTCGCATGCTCAAAGTCACGATCGAAGACGCTATCGGTGCTGATCAGATCTTCAACACCCTGATGGGTGATGCAGTAGAGCCGCGCCGCGACTTCATCGAAGCCAACGCACTTGCAGTGTCGAACCTCGATTTCTAAGGTTCACCCGTAAATAAAAAAAGCCCCAACGATGCGAATCGTTGGGGCTTTTTTGTTTGAGATGTTCAGCTTACCGTTTTGATTTGACTGGTTGGCGATGTAATCAGCCCTCTCCTGCTCAACCGTTTGCCCCACTCAATACCGCGGAGTTCGATGCATTGATGGCTGATCGCAGATATACGCACAATTATGATTAGCAGACCGATGAGCAGGAGGTTGTCAGCGACTGCGTTCTGGAAGGAAAGCATTGGACCAGGGGCTGCGGCATCGTAAGTGACGACGGTGTAACCAGTGACCTTCCCCACCAAGATCAACCCTAAGGTGACAGCGAACAAAACCATCGCATGGACCATGTAGATCGAGTAGGACAGCGCACCCAGCCTCTCAAATGGTTGAGCTTTAAGCAGGGTCGAGACAACCCCTCCCTCGAAAGAAAAGACCAATATCAGCGCGCAGAAGACCACCATCAAAATAAGCTGCTTTTGACCGATCTCGCTCACCAGCAAGCTCAGCGTCATCCAAATCCCGATCACTTCCAGGAAGGTGAGCAGCCACGGCGAGAGGGCCTTCTTGTGGATAACCGTATAAAGCTTATAGGTCATAACCCCTGCGAAGAAACAAGACAGCCCCTGTAATGCCGGCTCCATTAAGTGAGCAAGTCCGAGCGACAAACACGCGGCAGCCATCGCTGAGATGATCAGGAATATCAGACTGGCGACTCGCGGGGTACACAGGAGTATCCCCGCAAAAATCATGTAAATGTAGTACTCGACGCTGATGCTCCACGCCGGAAAGTTGAACGACTGGGGATTGAATCCTGGCCACCAGGATTGGAGGAGCAGCAGGTTGGGAATGATCTCCTGAGGGGCGCGCTGCCCGGTGAAACTCGGCTGATTGAAGGCTATACCGGCACGCTCTGCGCTCAGCTTCACGATCTCCAGTGCGATGGCGAACAGGAGCACAAAGACGTGCAATGGATAGAGTCGGAAGGTGCGAGTGATGAAGAACTGCCTGAACTGACCTTTCGTGCCAAGCCTCTGGCGGTAGGTATGGGCCATGACGAAGCCACTCAGGACAAAGAAAAAGCTCACCAGATAATGCGCGTTTCTGAAGAATGCCCATTCGCCGAAGCTCTGTGGAACGTGGACGTGATAGACCGCAACGCTCAGTGCGCAGATACCCCTGAACCCGTCCAGCACTTGAAATCTTTTCATCGCGAACTCCCTGTTGAATACATGCCAAACGCGTTCAGCCCGAACTTCGGGCTTGGGCGATCATGCTTTACCTTTCCCAACTGTGGCCCGAGGCCTTTTCATTGTGTCCAGACGACTGCTGATAAAGTCGGCAACGCTGCCGCGCCTTGCCATGGCGGGCTTCTCGATAAAGTGCCAAGAGAATACGGCTGCCAGTAATACAACCGGGAAACCGAGCAGCATCATGCTGACAGGGCTGATGCCTTTGAAAAGGAGGGCAAGGATTTCCTGGACCGGAAAGGCATAGATATAAACACCGTAGGAGTAATCGCCCAGGTGTCTGTAACGGGCGATCACAGGCTGGGAAGCGAACCCCAGGTACAAAATCAGATATGTCCACGCCAGCACCCCGCACTCGAAGAAAAACGGGGTGCGCCATGTGCAGGCCGCCAAAACAGCGAAAGGCAGGAGGCCGAATAAACGATGGCGGATATGCTGACGATATTGGTAGAAGGACATGCCCAGAACAAATGGCAAGCTCCACATGAAAAAAGCTTCGGTGCCGTAGAAGTTGTTGAACAGCGCACTGTTCAATCTCAGCCCTTTGAACGTGATGTACAGCGCGGCGTATAAAACAAGAAACCCGGAGAATCTGCGTCGCTCGCTGCAGACAGAGAATGCACCCAGCGCGCCGACCAGAATGTAAAAGGCGACCTCAAAGAAAAGCGTCCAGAGTGACCCATTTATACCTGGCCAAGGGTTCATCTCAAACACGCCAGGCAGCCGGTACTTCATGTTGAACAGCATTAGGTTGTGGGTGAGATAACCGTATGTTTCACCTGAGCGGAAATATTCCGACGTACTCAGTGTCGTAAACAAAGGTCCGATCAGAAACACACTGACCAGCAGTACTAATGCCAGTCCCGGATAGATGCGCAGAAATCGAGCGGTGAAGAAGTTGATCGTGCCGCCTGCGCGATCGCGGCTAAGCGAGATAAAAAAGCCGGAGACGCAAAAGAACGTGATTACCGCCACCTCACCGAGGGAAAGGCCGATCAGGTCAGAGAGTGGTTCGACCGCATCATGGCCGAGCGCAAGAGGATAGCTATGAGAAATCAGTACCGCTGCTGCGGCGATTATCCTGATGAGGTTAAAGTTGTTGTCCCGTCTGGACGCCAGGTCACCCAACGTATTCATACTGCCTCCGCGCGCGATCAGGGTCGTACCGATTCGATCCATTCACCGCTGTGACACTTACGCCGTCGGGGACGCGCGATATCGAGAGGGTTGTAAATGGTGTTGAGCATGAACAATACACTGGGAATTCTGCGCGTCTAATTGCCTTCCCTAATCGTGCTGTGGATAACCTGCACGCCCTGTCAGCCAATATTTTGGCCCGGAATCCTGAACGATAGTTTTTGATACGCGGGACAGGGTTTTGAGTTTCTGTTAGCGAGCCACGCCAACATGAGCCGAAGTACCCGTCAATTGCACCGCAACATCAGGACAGTGAAAGACCAAGGAGCTTCAGTCATATGTCGATTCGCAAATACCAAAAAGTCCTGGCAATCCCTCGAGTGCTGCCTGCCACGTTATTCATGTTCGTCGCGGGTCTGCCGCTGACCATCATGGGGCTCACGCTGAGCCTGCATGTGCTCAACGAAATGGGCGGCAGTTATTTTGATGCGGGCGTGGTGGGGACGGCGACTGCCTTGGGTTTCGCGGTGGGCTCTCCCCTGCTCGGCCGGATGATCGACCGTCATGGCTTACGCCCGGTGGTGGCTGTGTGCGGGACGCTGTCGACGCTCGCGTGGATACTGCTCCCTATGGTGAGCTATTGGCTCTATGTCCTCTTGGCTTTTATAGCCGGTCTTTTTACCGTGCCGACAGGATCGCTTGCGCGGCAGTTCGTGGCCAGTCTGGTTCCGGAAGATCAGCGCCGTCCCGCGTATTCGCTGAACATGATGCTCATGGAACTCTCATTCGTGATCGGGCCCGCCAGCGGCATCCTGTTGATCACCACCTATTCGGCGACTGCCACTCTGGCGGGCATAGGCCTTTGGCGCGCACTCTCCTACGTCGTACTGTATGTATTGAACTGGCCTACCCGAAATCTGGATGAAGTCGCGGCGAATCCAGATCGCGTCCGACCCAAACTTCGCACATGGATGAGCGGCCGTTTATTAGCCGTCATGTTTGTCAGTGCGGGTGCTTTATTCGTGCTGTACGGCACAGAGTTGGCACTCATTGCCGTGTTGCGTGCCAGCGATCAACTTGCCTTTACCGGTTATGTCATCGCTGCCATGTCCATTGCATCCATCGTGGGCGGGTATGTCCACGGGGTTGTCCACAGGTCTTGGTCGCAAATGAAGCTCGCTCTGGCGATGAGCGTGTTGCTGCTACCCGTAGTCTTTTTTGATGACGTCTGGTGGTGGCTTATGCTCGCGCTGCTACCCACCAACCTGCTGTGCACTCCGACGCTGGCTGCAGGTTCGGAAGCGGTTGCAAAGCTGGCGCCTTCAAGCGTCAGAGGAGAAGTGATGGGCTTGCATGATTCGGCCTACCGCATAGGCCAGACGCTGTCGGCCCCGATTGTGGGTTTTGCGATCGACAGCGTTTCACCTGCCATGGGATTTGTCGCAGCGGCGTGCGGCGGGATTGCGTTAGTCGGTATGGGGACGCTATGCACGCGTTACAGTACAGCGTCGGCTAAGACCGCTTGATCACACACGGTCTTGGCTGCGCAGGCTCAAGACCGGCCTTTTCAAGCAATCGACAAAGGCTAAGAAAAACTTATGCACGGTTTTGTCGCCGTAAGCACTGCGAGAAATAAGCATTAGAATTAATGAGTTAGCAGTGTAATTCCGAGATTTTGCGACATTTAGTGCACAGGTTATCCACAAATTCAGACGGCGGATTTTTCCGGTAGGGGGGCAGGCACCGCAGGTGATCCCAAATCGCGCTGCGTTTGCTCGTTCCAGGCCGACACGCGATCGTTCAGCGCAGCGATTGCGCGAGGGCCAGTGCCCTCGGCATACATCGGCTTGCCAATGACGACCTCAATAGTCCCAGGCTTCTTCCCCCAGCCCTCTTTGGGCCAATACCGGCCGGCGTTGTGTGAGATGGGCAAGACGGGGAGATCTGCATTAACCGCCAGTGCCGAACCGCTGCGTGAGAACTTTCCGATCTGGCCGTAAGGTACCCGCGTGCCCTCAGGGAAGATGAGCACCCAAACGCGATCCTTGAGCAATTCGTCGCCTTTCTTTGCGACGACCTTGAGCGCCGCTTTGGGATTATTACGATCGATCGCGATTGGACGGAGCATCGCCATGGCCCAGCCAAAGAAAGGCACGTACAGCAGCTCGCGCTTGAGTACCTGGCTCAAAGGTTGAAAGTGCGCCGATAGAAAAAACGTCTCCCAGGTACTTTGATGATTGGAGACGATGACGCATGGCGTCTCGGGAATGTTTTCCTGGCCGGTGATGTTGACTTTGATGTTGAGCAACACGCGCGTCAGCCACAGTGCACAGCGACACCAGTAGACGTTGATAAAGCGATAACGAGCGCGAAATGGCAGGAAAGGCGCAATAAAGAAACTGAGCGAACACCACAGCAGGGCGCTGGTGCCCAGCAGCAGGTAAAAGAAGAAGATCCTGATGGCCTGCACAATCGACATAGCTGCTTATACCGTTACGGGGCGATAGCCCGAATTAAGCGGTCTGCTGGACAGGCCTCAGCCTTCCAACAGTTCGCTGTTGTGAATAAGTTCTGCGGCGACCGCCGCCAGATCTTCAAAAATCAACGTGCCGGCGGGTAATGGCCCGCTTCGCGTCTTCTGACCTTTGCCTGTCATAACCAATACAGGTTGTGAATCGACGGCAGCTGCCGCGTCCAGGTCACCCTTACTGTCACCCACAAACCAAACGCCGGCTAAATCGACGGCGTAATGGCGGGCGATTGTCTTGAGCATGCCAGGTTTTGGCTTACGGCAATCGCAGCCAGCGTCCGGGCCGTGGGGGCAATAGACAACCAGTCCGACCTCGCCTCCGTTCTGTGCCACGAGTTCACGCAAGCGCGCATGCATGGCATCAAGTGTCGCGAGATCGTAGTAGCCGCGAGCAATGCCGGACTGGTTAGTGGCCACCGCCACCGTCCAGCCGGCCTTGCTCAGTTGCGCGATGGCCTCGACCGAACCAGGAATCGGAACCCACTCCTCCACCGACTTGATGTAAGCATCGGAGTCCTGGTTGATCACCCCGTCCCGATCGAGAATCAGCAACTTCACTGGCATATCCCTCGCAATCAGCTCAACAAGGAGATGTCGGCAACGCCAAGGAACAGATTGCGCAGACGGGCGAGCAAGGCGTAACGATTGGCCCGCACACTGGCGTCTTCTGCGTTCACCATTACCGCTTCGAAAAATGCATCGACAGGTTCACGAAGTGCGGCAAGACGCGTCAGCGCCTCGTTGTACTGGCGGCTGGCGGACATGGGCGCTACGGCCTGATCTGCCTGCTGAATCGCCGAGTACAGCGAAAACTCGTTGGCGTTATCGAAATACTTCGGCTCTACCGTGTGAGCGATGTTGCCGTCCGCCTTGCTGAGCAGGTTCGACACACGCTTGTTGACTGCGGCCAGTGCTGCAGCCTCGGGCAGCTTGCGGAATGCCTGCACAGCCTGAACACGCTGATCGAAGTCCAGGGCGGAAGCCGGCTGCAAGGCGCGAACCGAAAGGTAAACCGAAACGTCGACGCCCTCGTCTTCATAGCGAGCGCGCAGGCGGTCGAAGATGAATTCAAGAACCTGTTCCGGCAGGCCGGCCGGTTTGATCTTCACACCGAACTGAGCGACCGCGAATTGCACGGTTTTGACCAAGTCCAGGTCCAGCTTTTTCTCGATCAGAATGCGCAGGATGCCGAGCGCCGCGCGGCGCAATGCGTATGGGTCCTTGCTGCCGGTCGGGAGCATGCCGATGCCGAAAATCCCGACGAGGGTGTCGAGCTTGTCGGCGATGGCCACAGCTGCGCCAGTCAGCGTACCTGGCAGTTCAGCGCCAGCACCACGTGGCATGTATTGCTCATTCAACGCCAACGCGACGTCTTCGGGCTCACCATCAGCCAAGGCATAGTAGTAGCCGGCCACGCCCTGCATTTCCGGGAATTCGCCAACCATTTCTGTGGCCAGGTCGCACTTGGACAGCAGACCCGCACGTGCGGCGCGCTGAGCATCGCCACCAATGCGTGGGGCAATGAATGCAGCCAGCTTGGATACCCGCTCAGCCTTGTCGAAAACCGTGCCCAACTGGGCCTGGAAGACAACGTTCTGCAGGCGCTGATTGAAGGTCTCAAGCTTCTGCTTCTTGTCCTGCTTGAAGAAGAACTCGGCGTCGGTCAGGCGCGGGCGCACAACTTTCTCATTACCCAGGACAATCTGCGATGCGTCCTTGCTGTCGATGTTCGCGACAGTGATAAAACGCGGTAGCAGCTTGCCCTCGGCATTGAGCAGGCAGAAATACTTCTGGTTGTCCTGCATCGTGATGATAAGGGCTTCCTGTGGCACCTCTAGGAAGCGCTCCTCGAACGAGCACACCAGCGGCACTGGCCATTCGACCAGCGCGGTCACCTCATCCAGCAATGCCGGCGGCACAATGGCGGTGCCCTCATGCTGAGCGGCGAGCTCTTCAACACGCTTGCTGATGAGCTGGCGACGCTCGTTGAAATCTGCAAGCACGTGAGCGGCGCGCAGATCGCTGGCGTAGTTGGCTGGCGAGGTAATGCGCACACTTTCCGGATGATGGAAGCGATGGCCACGCGATTCCCGGCCGGAGGTCTGAGCGAGGATGGTGCAGTCAACGACCTGATCGCCAAACAGCATCACCAGCCATTGAGTCGGCCGTACGAACTCTTCCTTGCGCGCGCCCCAGCGCATGCGCTTGGGGATTGGCAAGTCGTTGAGAGAATCCTCGACGATGGTTGGCAACAGGCTCAGCGTTGGTTTGCCCGGAATGCTCTGGCTGTAACGCAGCTTCGGACCGCTTTGATCGATTTCGCTCAGATCGACGCCGCACTTCTTGGCGAAGCCCAATGCGGCCTGGGTGGGATTGCCCTCTGCGTCGAACGCTGCCTGGCGGGGTGGCCCGTCCAGGTTAACGCTGCGGTCAGGCTGCTCGGTGGCGAGCTGGGTAATCAGCACGGCCAGTCGACGTGGCGCTGCGTAAACCTGTTTGGCGCTGTAGGTCAGACCTGCAGCCTGCAGGCCCTTTTCGATACCGGCCATGAACGCATCGGCCAAAGTATTCAGTGCTTTGGGTGGCAGTTCTTCGGTGCCCAGCTCGACCAGAAAATCTTGAGCACTCATTGCGCTGCCTCCAGCTTGGCCAACACTTCATCACGGATATCAGGCGCAGCCATCGGGAAGCCCAACTTGGCCCGGGCCGTCAGGTACGCCTGGGCCACGGAGCGAGCGAGGGTACGGACGCGCAGAATGTATTGTTGACGCGCAGTCACGGAAATCGCGCGACGGGCATCCAGCAGGTTAAACGTGTGGGAGGCCTTGAGGACCATCTCGTAGCTCGGCAGTGGCAGCTCGACTTCAATCAGCCGTACGGCTTCGCTCTCGTAGAAGTCGAACAGCTCAAACAGCTTGTCAACATTGGCGTGCTCGAAGTTGTACGTCGATTGCTCGACTTCGTTCTGATGGAAGACATCGCCGTAGGTCACTTTGCCGAATGGCCCGTCGGTCCAGACCAGGTCATAGACTGACTCAACGCCCTGTAGGTACATCGCCAGACGCTCTAGGCCATAAGTAATCTCGCCCGTTACGGGATAGCACTCGATGCCGCCAACTTGCTGGAAATAAGTGAATTGCGACACTTCCATGCCGTTCAACCAGATCTCCCAGCCCAGGCCCCAGGCGCCGAGGGTGGGTGATTCCCAGTTATCTTCGACAAAGCGAACGTCGTGCACCAGCGGATCCAGGCCGACATGCTTCAGCGAGCCGAGGTACAGCTCCTGGAAGTTGTCCGGGTTGGGCTTGAGTACGACCTGAAACTGGTAATAGTGCTGCAGGCGATTCGGGTTCTCGCCATAACGGCCATCGGTAGGACGACGGCTCGGTTGTACGTAGGCGGCGTTCCAGGTTTCCGGGCCGATGGCGCGCAGAAACGTTGCGGTGTGGAAAGTGCCGGCGCCCACTTCCATATCGTAGGGCTGAAGTACCACACAACCTTGCTCAGCCCAGTATTGCTGGAGGGCGAGGATCAAGTCTTGGAAGGTACGCACGGCTGGCGTAGGCTGGCTCACGAAATTCACCTGTACTGGGGGGCTGCGATTTAAAGAGCGGGAGTATACCCGATTCGGCCGCGCCTCCACCCTTGGGAGCCCTATGCCACGCTGCTTTTGGTGCAACGAAGACCCGCTTTACATGGACTACCACGATCAAGAGTGGGGTGTGCCGTTGCGCGATGCGCAGATGCTGTTCGAGTTCTTGTTGCTCGAAGGGTTCCAGGCTGGACTGTCATGGATCACCATCCTCAAAAAGCGCGAGCGCTACCGCGAAGTGATGTTCGGGTTCGACGTCCAGCGCATTGCCGCGATGACCGATGCGCAGATAGAGGCGCTGATGCTGGAGCCGGGCATCGTGCGTAATCGTCTCAAGCTCAATGCCGCCCGCAAGAACGCCCAGGCCTGGCTCCGGCTGGATGATCCGGTTGCCCTCCTTTGGTCTTTTGTTGGCGGCAGTCCGAAGATCAACCATTTCAAGGACCGTAGTGAAGTCCCGGCTATCACGCCGGAAGCCGAAGCCATGAGTAAAGCGCTTAAAAAAGCCGGATTCACTTTCGTAGGTCCGACCATCTGTTATGCCTATATGCAGGCGACAGGGATGGTCATGGACCACACAGTGGATTGCGACCGGTATGCGGAACTGGCCGGTGCCTGACCATAAAGCAGGATGAGCGGGCGATTGATTCGCGCGGTGGTTACAATGACCGCCTCATGTATTCGGGAGTGATCTGTGGATAAGTTCAAAGGCGCCTTGATGGTTGGGGCATTGCGGCTGTTTGCCTTGTTGCCATGGCGCGCGGTCCAATGGGTCGGCACCTGTATCGGCTGGCTGATGTGGAAATTGCCCAATCGCTCTCGCGATGTTGCGCGGATAAACCTTTCCAAATGCTTTCCCGAGCTGAGTCCGCCCGAGCTTGAAGCGTTGGTCGGCCGCAGTTTGATGGACATAGGCAAGACGCTGACCGAGAGCGCTTGCGCCTGGATCTGGCCGGCGCAGAAGTCGATCAACCTGGTGCGTGAGGTCGAAGGGCTCCAGGTACTTAAGGACGCGCTGGCATCGGGCAAGGGCGTTGTGGGTATCACTAGTCATCTGGGCAACTGGGAAGTGCTCAACCACTTTTACTGCAGTCAGTGCAAACCGATCATTTTTTACCGGCCGCCCAAACTGAAGGCCGTGGATGACCTGCTGCGCAAACAGCGCGTGCAATTGGGTAATCGCGTGGCGGCTTCTACCAAGGAAGGCATTCTCAGTGTGATCAAGGAGGTGCGCAAAGGTGGCTCGGTTGGCATCCCTGCAGATCCTGAGCCTGCCGAGTCAGCCGGCATTTTCGTCCCGTTTTGCGGAACGATGGCGCTCACCAGTAAGTTTGTGCCGAACATGCTGGCAGGTGGCAAAGCGGTAGGCGTGTTTCTTCACGCGATGCGCCTGGAGGATGGCTCGGGTTACAAAGTGGTGCTCGAAGCGGCGCCCGATGACATGTACAGCACCGACACTGAAACGTCGGCGGCGGCCATGAGCAAAGTAGTCGAGAGGTACGTGCGGGCCTACCCAAGCCAGTACATGTGGACCATGAAGCGCTTCAAAAAACGCCCCGAAGGCGAAAAGCGCTGGTATTGATGACCGGCGCAATGCCAGCCTCTTCCACCACTGCCCGATACGTTGAAGCACTTGTAGGCGCGCGCTTGGCCGCGAATGCGATGTGGCGGTCACCACATCCATTCCAGGGAAACCCCTCGCGAGCAAGCGCGCTCCTCCAGTCAGCGCGCCTGGTTCGAATCAGAAAAAGCTCAAGCCCACCTGAAACAGCCTTTCCACGTCCCGGATGTACTTCTTATCCACAAGGAACATGATCACATGGTCACCGGATTCGATCACCGTGCTGTCATGGGCGATGAGCACCTGGTCAGCGCGTGTAATCGCACCGATGGTCGTGCCGGGCGGAAGGTTGATGTGCATGATCGCCTTGCCAATCACCTTGCTGGACTTCGCATCGCCATGGGCGACAATTTCGATGGCCTCGGCCGCGCCCCGCCGCAATGAGTGCACACTGACAATGTCGCCGCGCCTCACGTGCGCCAGTAACGTCCCGATAGTCGCGAGTTGAGGGCTGACCGCAACATCGATTTCCCCGCCCTGCACCAGGTCGACATAAGCAGGGTTATTGATGAGGGTCATGACTTTCTTCGCGCCCAGCCGTTTAGCCAGCAACGAGGACATGATGTTCGCTTCATCATCGTTGGTCAGTGCGAGGAAAAGGTCTGCGTTATCGATGTTTTCTTCCATGAGCAGGTCTCGATCGGACGAGCTCCCCTGAAGAATGACCGTGTTGTTCAGCGTGTCGGAAAGGTGTCGGCATCGTGCGGGATTCATCTCGATGATCTTGACCTGGTAGCGGTTCTCAATGGCTTCCGCCAACCGCTCACCGATTTGCCCGCCGCCTGCAATCACGATGCGCTTGTAGCTTTCGTCCAGCCGACGCATTTCGCCCATCACGGCGCGAATATCGGCCTTGGCAGCGATGAAGAAGACCTCGTCGTCTGCTTCTATCACCGTATCGCCCTGAGGAATGATCGGACGATCACGGCGGAAAATAGCAGCGACACGAGTGTCGACATTCGGCATGTGTGTACGCAGTTGGCGCAGTTGCTGCCCTACAAGGGGACCGCCGTAGTACGCCTTGACCGCCACCATCTGGACCTTTCCGCCCGCGAAATCGATAACTTGCAGCGCGCTCGGGTATTCGATGAGCCGCTTGATGTAATGGGTCACGACTTGTTCAGGGCTGATTAGCACGTCCACCGGGATGGCGGCGTTGGCGAACAAGCCGGAGCGGGTGAGATAAGCGGACTCGCGAACGCGCGCGATCTTGGTCGGGGTTTGAAACAGCGTGTACGCGACCTGGCAGGCAACCATGTTGGTTTCGTCGCTGCTGGTGACGGCCACCAGCATGTCCGCGTCGTCCGCGCCGGCCTGACGCAGCACGGTCGGGAACGAGCCACGACCATGCACGGTGCGGATATCAAGGCGATCGCCCAATGCACGTAGACGGTCCTGATCGGTATCAACGACAGTAATGTCGTTGGCTTCGCTGGCCAGGTGCTCGGCCAGCGTACCGCCGACCTGCCCTGCGCCGAGAATGATGATCTTCAATCAGTCTCTCCTTGAATTGATGATCAGGCGACCGCAGCGATCTTGATCAGTTTGGCGTAATAAAAGCCGTCATGCCCGCCCTCTTGCGCCAGCAGTTGTCGGCCATGAGGTTGTTTCAGGCCTGGAGGCGGATTGCCTTGTTGTCCGGCAATGTCCAGTTCCCGCGCGCCCGGCGTGCGTGTCAGGAATGCAGCGATGACTTCGGTGTTTTCGGTCGGCAGGGTCGAGCATGTCGCGTACAGCAAGATGCCGCCGACCTCCAGCGTTGACCAAAGCGCATCCAGCAATTCGCCCTGCAGGGTGGCGAGTGCGGCAATGTCATCCGCCTGACGGGTCAGCTTGATGTCAGGGTGGCGGCGAATAACGCCGGTTGCCGAACAAGGCGCATCGAGCAGAATGCGCTGGAAGGGCTTGCCGTCCCACCATTGATCCGTGGCGCGGGCATCGGCGGCGATGAGTTCGGCACTGAGGCCCAGACGGTCAAGGTTTTCTCTGACCCGCACCATGCGCTTGGCTTCCAAGTCCACCGCGACGACCCCGGCCAAGCCGGATTGCACTTCCAGCAGATGGCAGGTTTTGCCACCCGGCGCGCAGCAGGCGTCAAGCACACGCTGACCCGGGCCCAGCTCCAGCAGGTCGGCGGCCAGTTGGGCGGCCTCGTCCTGAACACTGATCCAACCGTCGGCAAAGCCCGGCAGTGAGCGCACATCGCTCGGTTCAGCCAGTACGATCCCGTCTTGGCTGAACGTGCAGGGCGTCGCGCCGATGCCTGCGTCCACCAGCAGCCGGAGGTACTCCTCGCGCGTTTTGTGCCGGCGGTTGACCCGCAAAATCATGGGTGGGTGAGCGTTGTTGGCCGCACAAATGGCTTCCCATTGCTCAGGCCACGCAGCTTTCAATGCTTTTTGCAGCCAGCGCGGGTGGGCAGTGCGCACTACTGGATCGTGCTCCAGCTCCACCAGCAAAGCCTCGCCCTCACGTTGGGCCCGACGTAACACGGCGTTGAGCAATGCTTTCGCCCAGGGTTTTTTCAGTTTGTCAGCACAGCCCACGGTTTCGCCGATGGCGGCGTGGGCCGGTACGCGAGAGTAAAAGAGCTGATACAGGCCCACCAGTAGTAAAGCCTGAACATCGTTGTCAGCGGTTTTGAAGGGTTTCTGCAGCAGTTTGGCTGCCAACGCGGACAGCCTTGGCTCCCAGCGCGCGGTGCCAAATGCCAGATCCTGGGTCAGCCCCCGGTCGCGGTCCTCAACCTTGTCCAGCTGCGTTGGCAACGAGCTGTTCAGGGACGCTTTACCGCTCAATACGGCTGCGAGGGCCTTGGCAGCAGCCAGACGCGGGTTCATTGCGCATCTACCGTCAAGCCGAGCACAGTGCCGGCGGAGAATTTCTCCCGGCGACTGTTGAACAGGTCAGCGAAGCCCAGGGGTTTGCCGCCCGGTAACTGCACGCGAGTAAGAAGCAGGGCGCCGTCCGCACACGCAACCAATAGACCTGCTTTGCTGGCTTCAAGAACGGTGCCGGGTGTGTCCGCTCCCTCCGCGATCCGCGCTTCCAGAACCTTGAGCGCTTGGCCATTAAGTGTTGTGTGGCAGATTGGCCAGGGATTGAAGGCGCGCACCAGCCGCTCCAGCTCGACGGCCGGGCGGGCCCAGTCGATGCGTGCTTCGTCTTTATTCAGTTTGTGCGCATACGTTGCGAGACTGTCGTCCTGCACCTCGCCGACCAGCGTGCCTTCAGCCAGTCCTGCGATGGCTTGAATCACCGCCGTCGGGCCCAGAGCAGCAAGGCGGTCATGCAGTGTGCCGCCGGTGTCGTCGGCCGTGATCGGTGTCGTTACCTTGAGCAGCATCGGGCCCGTGTCCAGGCCCGCTTCCATACGCATCACAGTCACGCCGCTTTGCGCATCGCCAGCTTGCACTGCGCGTTGAATGGGCGCGGCACCCCGCCAGCGTGGCAGAAGTGATGCGTGACTGTTGATGCAGCCCAAGCGTGGAATATCCAGCACTGCTTGCGGCAGGATCAGACCGTAAGCGACCACCACCAGCAGATCAGGCTTCAGTGCGGCCAACTCGGCCTGAGCGTCGGGCGCGCGCAATGTAGGCGGCTGCAGGACTGGAATATCGTGTTGGAGGGCAAGCTGCTTGACCGGGCTTGGCATCAGCTTCTGACCACGACCGGCAGGGCGATCTGGCTGGGTGTAGACCGCAATGACGTCATAGGGACTGTCGAGCAGGGCTTTCAGGTGCTCGGCGGCGAATTCAGGGGTGCCGGCGAACACGATGCGCATTGGCTCAGTCATGGGCTTCTCTTTGAAGGATATGGCGGCAGGGGGCATTTGGCTGAATAGCGCCAAGGGGCGGCAACGACACTATCGGCTGGCGCCCTATTGCAGGCTAATGCGCTCCTGCAGCAGAAAGGAGATGGCTGGATCAGGCGTTTTGCTTGTGAAGTTTTTCCAGCTTTTTCTTGATCCGGTCGCGCTTGAGGTTGGACAGGTAGTCGACGAAAAGCTTGCCGTTCAGGTGGTCGCACTCATGCTGAATGCACACGGCGAGCAGGCCCTCGGCGACCATTTCGTAGGGCTGGCCATCACGACCCAGCGCCTTGACCTTGACGCGTTGCGGGCGATCCACGTTTTCGTAAAAACCTGGAACAGACAGACAACCTTCCTGGTACTGATCCATCTCGTCGGTGAGCGGCTCGATCTCGGGGTTGATGAACACCCGGGGCTCGCTGCGATCTTCGGAGAGATCCATCACTACCACGCGCTTGTGTACGTTAACCTGCGTCGCGGCCAGACCGATGCCAGGCGCTTCGTACATGGTTTCAAACATGTCGTCGACCAACTGGCGAATGCCGTCGTCCACTTCAGCCACCGGCTTGGCGATGGTGCGCAGGCGCGAATCGGGAAATTCGAGGATGTTTAGTATGGCCATATACGTAAGGGATGCACTGTAGGGTAAAGTCAAAATCGGCTGCTAGGCTTGGGACGTCACAAGCGCGCAGCCCTTGTAAAAGCGGAAGTCTTGCAAGACTCGGCGTTTCACGCGAAGCCACATGATAAAGGGATTCACTGCATGAGGAAATCACTACTCGCCCTGCTGCTGTTGGCCGCGACAGGCCTTGTCCAGGCGCAAGTACAGCTCAGGGATGGCCATCCAGAGAGTTACACCGTTGTCGCCGGTGACACGCTTTGGGACATATCCGGAAAATTTCTGAACCAGCCGTGGAAGTGGCCGCAACTGTGGCGCGCCAATCCACAGGTTCACGACCCTGATCTGATCTACCCCGGGGACACGCTAACGCTCACCTATGTCAACGGTCAGCCGCGAATCACGGTCAACCGTGGCGAGTCTCGAGGCACTATCAAATTGTCCCCGAGGGTGCGCAGCACGCCGATTGCAGAGGCGATTCCCACGATTCCGCTGGGTGCAATCAATGCGTTCCTGCTGAATAACAGGATCATCGACAACGCCCATCAATTTGAGGTCGCCCCCTATGTGGTGGCGGGCAATGGCGAACGAGTGCTCAGTGGTGCCGGCGATCGCATCTATGCGCGAGGCCGCTTTGAGCCGACGCACGTTGCGTATGGCATCTATCGCAAGGGCAAGACGTACGTCGATCCAGTGACAGGTGTGGTGCTGGGGATCAATGCCGATGACATCGGCAGCGGGGAGATCGTAGCCAGTGAAGGCGACGTTGCGACGCTGCAGATGCAGCGCTCGACTCAGGAAGTGCGTCTGGGCGACCGCCTTTTCGTCAGTGAAGAGCGCGGAATCAATTCGACATTTGTACCCAGCGAACCGCAGCAGGCAGTGGATGGCACCATCATCGACGTGCCCAGGGGTGTGACTCAGATTGGCGAGTTTGACGTAGTGACCCTTGATCGAGGTCGTCTGGATGGCCTGGCCGAAGGAAACGTGCTGGCCATTTACAAGACTGGCGAGACGGTCCGTGACCGGGTCAGTGGTGACCAGGTCAAAATTCCCGACGAGCGATCCGGGCTGTTGATGGTCTTCCGTACCTACGAGCGACTGAGCTACGCGATGGTATTGCACGCCTCCCGATCTTTGGCGGTTCAGGACAAAGTACGTAACCCGTAATGCTATGTATCAGGTGTAAATCACTTTTCTCCACCGGCGTGCTTCACTTATCAAATTGTTGTTAACAGAGTTATCCACAGGTTGGTGCACCGTTTGAGGTGAACCATGGATCAAGGAAGATCGCATGCCGTTGTTCGAAAAGTCCGGTCAGTCACCTGCCGAACTGGAAGCCCGCTTGCGCTTGCACCGGCTTCCAGAGATAGGCCCAAAACGTTTTCACACCCTCATTGATGCCTTCGGCAGCGCTTCTGCTGCACTGAGTGCGCCCGCTTCGGCGTGGCGATCATTACGCCTGCCAGCGGCCTGTGCGGATGCTCGCCGCAGCGCGGAGGTGCGCGACGGCGCAAGCGTTGCATTGGCCTGGTTAGAGCGTTCCGGCCAGCATTTACTGATGTGGGACGACCCGGACTACCCTGCGCTGCTGGCTGAAATTCCTGATCCGCCGCCTATGCTGTTCATCGCCGGCGACCGCTCATTGCTTGACCGTCCGCAGCTGGGAATGGTCGGCAGCAGACGGGCCTCAAGGCCAGGACTGGACACCGCCGCAGCCTTCGCGCGCAGTTTGGCCGGGGCAGGATTTGTCATAACCAGCGGGCTGGCGCTTGGCATTGACGGCGCGGCGCATCAGGGCGCTTTGGACGTAAAAGGCGGGACGATCGGTGTGCTCGGCACCGGGATCGAAAAACTTTATCCACAGCGGCATCGTCAGCTTGCGGCGAACATGGTGGCCAATGGAGGCGCTGTCATTTCCGAGCTGCCGCTGGACGCCGCACCTCATGCCAGCAACTTCCCTCGGCGCAACCGAATCATCAGCGGCTTGTCCCTTGGGGTGTTGGTGGTCGAGGCCAGCGTGGCCAGCGGGTCGCTTATCACGGCGCGTCTTGCCGCCGAGCAGGGTCGCGAGGTCTACGCCATACCCGGTTCGATCCATCATCCAGGCGCCAGGGGTTGTCATCAGCTCATTCGCGAGGGCGCTGTGCTCGTGGAGACCATTGATCACATTCTTGAAGCGCTGCAAGGATGGAAGAATGTCGGTCCAGCTGATGTCACAGCCGCACAGCCTCAGGCGGCACTGCATCCGCTTTTGGCGCTACTGCACGCCGCGCCTCAAACGGGCGAAGCACTGGCCCATAACAGCGGTTGGCCCTTGCCTAAAGTGCTGGCCGCCTTGACTGAACTTGAGCTCGACAGCAGCGTGGCCTGTGAAGCCGGAAGATGGTTTGCCCGGGCACGCTGAGGTTAAACTGCCCGCCAGCGTAATTTGGGAGAACAAGCGATGGTCAGCAGTTGGCGAGTGCAGCAAGCCGCACGAGAGATTCGAGCCGGAGCGGTGATTGCCTACCCAACCGAAGCCGTGTGGGGTTTGGGCTGTGACCCTTGGGACGCGGAGGCGGTTTATCGCCTGCTGGCGATCAAGGCACGGCCTGTGGAAAAAGGCTTGATCCTGATTGCCGATAACATCCGTCAGTTCGACTTCCTCTTCGAAGACTTCCCCGAGCTTTGGATTGATCGAATGGCCAGCACATGGCCCGGGCCGAACACCTGGCTGGTGCCCCATCAAGGGTTATTGCCTCAGTGGATAACCGGGCAGCACGACACCGTTGCTCTGCGCGTTAGCGATCATCCGACCGTTCGCGATCTTTGCGCGTTGACCGGTCCGCTGGTGTCGACTTCCGCAAACCCGGCAGGCCGACCCGCGGCGCGTTCGCGGCTGCGGGTCGAGCAGTATTTTCACGAGCAGTTGGACATGGTGCTGGGCGGCAGTCTGGGCGGTCGCCGCAACCCAAGTGTCATCAGGGATCTGGTGACGGCTGAGGTGGTACGGGCTGGATAACGTCTGCCCGGTCTAGCGCTACGCCGCAACCTCTGTAGGAGCGCGCTTGCCCGCGAAAGCGATATGTCTGGTAAGCATTAAGTGACTGACACACCGCCTTCGCGGGCAAGCGCGCTCCTACAAAGAGAAAGGCGGAATCAAGGCACCAGAATGATCGACCCCATCGTTCTGCGCCCGGCCAATTCGGTGTGCGCCAGCGCTGCATCCTTGAGCGCGAACTGCTGGATGTTGTCGACTTTGACCTTCCCGCTGGCCACCATCTCGAACACTTCATCCGCCATTGCCTGCAGGGCTTGCGGCCCGTTTGCGTATGACCCCAGCGTCGGACGGGTGACGTAGAGCGAGCCTTTTTGGGCGAGGACCCCGAGGTTCACGCCGGTTACGGCTCCAGATGCGTTGCCGAAGCTGACCAATAGGCCTCGCAACTCCAGGCAATCAAGTGACGTCTCCCAAGTGTCTTTGCCTACGCCGTCGTAGACCACTGGCACCTTCTTGCCGTTCGTCAATTCCTTCACGCGCTGAACGACATCCTCCTTGCTGTAATCGATTACTTCCCACGCACCCAGCGCTTTGGCATGCGCGGCCTTTTCGGCCGAGCTCACCGTACCGATGAGTTTCACGCCCAGCGCGCTAGCCCACTGGCAGGCGATCGAACCGACGCCACCGGCAGCGGCATGAAACAGGATGGTTTCTTCGGGACGAATTTCGTAGGTCTGGCGAAACAGGTACTGGACGGTCAAACCCTTGAGCATGACGGCGGCGCCCTGCTCGAAGCTGATGTCGTCAGGCAGCTTGGCTACGTTCGCCCCCGGCGTTACATGGACATCTGCATACGCACCCAAGGGGCCGGTGCCATAGACCACGCGGTCGCCAACTTTGACGTGAGTCACTTCGCTGCCCACCGCTTCCACAACGCCGGCGCCTTCGTTGCCTAGCCCCGACGGGAACGAGGGCGCCGGATAGAGTCCGCTGCGAAAGTAAGTCTCGATGAAATTCACGCCAATCGCCTTGTTACGCACGCGCACGTCTTTGGGGCCTGGCGCAGGGGGCTCGAAGTCAACATAGTTGAGCACTTCCGGGCCGCCGTATTGGTCGAACTGGATACGTTTTGCCATTTGCTTACTCCGTCGTTGATCGGAACTGCAGGGGATCACTGTCGATGCCAAAGGGGTCTATCGGACTCCTTCGCTCGCGCTGCGTCAACTGCGGCATCCGCCATGCCGGTGATATGCTACCGCCCGGATTTCGCAGTCGGGTTTGCTCTGCGAGGGTGACGGCTTGATCGTCGCGATCGCTCAGTGCCCGCTTGCCACGCACGTCTCAGTCAACTCAGGTACCGCCATGTCTTTTCGCACCGATGCCGTCAAAGCCTACTTGCTCGATCTTCAAGACCGGATCTGCGCCGCGCTGGAAACCGAAGATGGCAGCGCACGTTTCGTCGAAGACGCCTGGGAGCGACCTGCGGGTGGTGGCGGACGGACTCGGGTGATCGAGAACGGCCACATCCTTGAAAAGGGCGGGGTCAACTTTTCCCACGTCTTCGGTGCCGGCCTGCCTCCCTCCGCCAGCGCCCATCGTCCGGAACTGGCGGGGCGGGGATTTGAGGCGCTGGGCGTCTCGCTGGTGATGCATCCGCACAACCCGCATGTGCCGACCGCTCACGCCAACGTGCGTTTCTTTATCGCCGAAAAAGAAGGCGAAGAACCGGTCTGGTGGTTCGGCGGCGGCTTCGATCTGACGCCCTACTACGGTGTGGAGGAAGACTGCATCCATTGGCATCGCGTCGCCGAGCAGGCTTGCGCGCCTTTTGGGGCGGATGTGTATCCGCGCTACAAGGCATGGTGCGACCGCTACTTCCACATCAAGCATCGCAATGAACCGCGCGGCGTGGGTGGGCTGTTTTTCGATGACCTCAATGAGTGGGATTTCGACACCAGCTTTGCCTTCATCCGTGCCATCGGCGATGCGTTCGTCGAGGCGTACCTGCCTATCGTTCAGCGCCGCAAAGACACGCCCTACACCCCGCAACAGCGTGAATTTCAGGAATTCCGGCGCGGCCGTTATGTTGAATTCAATCTGGTGTACGACCGAGGCACGTTGTTCGGGCTGCAATCGGGTGGCCGCACTGAATCAATTCTGATGTCGCTTCCGCCGCAAGTGCGCTGGGGCTACGACTGGAAAGCCGAGCCGGGCAGCGAGGAAGCGCGCCTGACGGAGTACTTCCTCCAGGATCGCGACTGGCTCGCCGAGGCCGGGCAGTGATGACTGATCAATACGTCGTTTTCGGCAACCCCATCGCGCACAGCAAATCGCCATTGATCCATCGCCTGTTCGCCGAGCAGACGGGGCAGTCGCTGGATTACCAGACATCGCTGGCGCCGCTGGACGGCTTCACTGCCTTCGCCAAGGCGTTTTTCGAGACAGGCCGTGGCGCCAACGTCACTGTGCCCTTCAAGGAACAAGCGTACCGGCTGGCCGATCAGTTGACCGAGCGCGGCCGTCGTGCGGGGGCGGTCAATACCCTGGCCGTGCAAGCAGATGGCAGCTTGCTGGGCGACAACACTGACGGCGCAGGCCTGGTACGGGACCTTAAGGTCAATCATGGCGTCACGCTCAAGGACAGACGCATTCTGGTGCTGGGGGCTGGCGGTGCGGTGCGCGGTGCGCTTGAACCCCTACTGGCGGAAGATCCCTACGTGCTGGTGGTTGCCAATCGCACGGTTGAAAAGGCTGAAAAGCTGGCCCAGGAATTCGCTGACATTGGCCCGGTGTTGCCCGCCGGCTATGACTGGCTCGAAAAGCCGGTGGACCTCATTATCAACGCGACGTCGGCGAGCCTTTCCGGCGAAGTGCCGCCTATTGCGCCTGGCCTGATTAAGCCCGGTGAAACCTTCTGCTACGACATGATGTACAGCAAGGAGCCAACCGCGTTCTGCCGTTGGGCTGTGCAGCACGACGCCGGTCAGGCGGTTGATGGATTGGGGATGTTGGTCGAGCAGGCAGCCGAGGCGTTTTATCTGTGGCGCGGCGTGCGGCCGGAATCAGCGCCCGTGTTGGCGGAACTGCGGCGGTTGATGGCTCAGAACGGATAAGGCTCTCTGCATACTTATCCCCCTGTGGGAGCGAGCTTGCCCGCGAAGACGCCATTCCAACCGCTGAACATCTAGCGAATGTACCGACTTCTCGCGAGCGAGCTCGCTCCCACACGCTGATATGGGCCCTGTAAGAGTGAGCTTGCTCGCGATACTTCTCGTCTGTGCTTACAACTTGGCCTTCACCGCCGGCAGCGCATCTTTGTCGTCAACGGTCTTCACGCCGTCCAGCCATTTGTCCAGAACCGCAGGGTTAGCCTTCAGCCAAGTCTTGACCGCCTGGGTGTTGCTGACCTTTTGATCCACGACGGTCTGCATGACCGAGTTTTCCATTTCCTGAGTGAACATCAGGTTGGAGAGCAGCTTGGCCACATTCGGACAAGCGTCGGCATAGCCTTTGCGCGTCACGGTGTAAACACTGCCAGTGTCCCCGAAGTACTTCTCACCGCCCTTCAAGTAGTGCATGCCCTTGATCTGCACGTTCATGGGGTGCGGGGTCCAGCCGAGGAACACGACGAACTCCTTCTTCTTCACGTTGCGCTGCACTTCAGCCAGCATTGCCTGCTCACTGGACTCGACCAGCTTCCAGTCGCCCAGATCAAACTCATTCTTTTTGATGATCTCCTGAATAGAGGCATTGGCCGGTGCGCCCGAACCGATGCCGTAAATCTTCTTGTGAAACTTGTCGGCGAATTTCTGAAGATCGGCAAAGTTATGCACACCGGCGTCGTAAACGTAATCCGGAACGGCAAGGGTGAATTCGGTGCCTTCGAGGTTCTTCGCGTATTGGGTAACGTCGCCGGTGGCGATGAACTTGTCGTAGAAACCCTGTTGCGCTGGCATCCAGTTGCCCAGAAAAACGTCGAGTTGCCCGTCTTTAAGGCCGCCGTAGGCGATCGGCACCGCCAAGGTGTCGATCTTGGCTTTGTAGCCCAGACTGTCCAGCAAAAAACCTGCGGTAGCGTTGGTGGCGGCGATATCGCTCCAGCCCGGGTCGGCCATCCGCACCGTGTTACAGCTAGCGTCAGCGGCGAAGGCCGCCACGCTGCTCATACTCAAGACCCCAACCGCCAGCGTTGTGAACAGCTTATTCATGGTGTGCCCCTTTTTGGTTTTCTAGGTGTTGGCAGGGTCAAGGTTGTGGATAACGGGCCTTGCGCTCCAGATCGTCCAGATCAATGTGGTTGCGCATGTATTGCTGACTGGCGTCAACCAGCGGCTGGTGATCCCAACTCTTCAGCTTGCCGATGGCCAGCGACTCGGCGACGAAACGCCGACGACGCTGGCTGGCGAGCACCTGGTGGTGTATCGCCGGAATGTCCCATTTGGCCCTGGCTTCGGCCAGGAACGCAGTAAACAGGTCCTGATGAGCGAGGGATTGACTCAGCTCCTCCTGCTCTTTCGGATCGTTGTGCAGGTCATAGAGCAGACATGGGTCCCGCTCCGAATAAATGAATTTGTACGCGCCGCGCCGAATCATCATCAGTGGACTGTTGGTGCCTTCCGCCATGTACTCGCCGAACACTTCGTCGTGACCGCCCTCGCCCCGCAGATGCGGCAAGAGTGAGCGGCCGTCCAGCGGTAAACCGGCATCAAGCTGCCCCTGCGCCAAGGCGACGAAGGTCGGCAGCAAGTCGGCGGTAGACACCGCATCCTTTACACGGCGGGCTTTGAACTGGCCCGGAGCGTACACCAGCAGCGGTACCCGCGCCGACATCTCAAACCAGTGCATTTTGTACCAGAGCCCGCGCTCCCCGAGCATGTCGCCATGATCGCCGGAGAACACGATGATGGTGTCCTCTGCCAGCCCTGTGTCCTCCAGTGTCTGGAGCAGTTTGCCGACGTTGTCATCAATGTAGCTGCACGCGCCGAAATAGGCGCGTCGCGCGTCGCGAATCTTGTTCGCCGGCAGTGGCTTGTCCCAGAGGTCATACACCTTCAGCAGTCGCTGGGAATGCGGGTCCAGTTCGGACTGGGCCAACGGCGCGTGGGGCATCGGGATGTCGTCATCGCCGTACAGATTCCAATAGGACTTGGGAATGGTGTACGGGTCGTGCGGATGAGTCATCGATACGGTCAGGCAAAACGGCTGATCGCCCTCCTCCCGCACATGATCGAACAGATACTGCTGGGCCTTGAAGACCACTTCTTCATCGAAATCCAGTTGGTTGGTGCGTACGCAAGGCCCGGCTTGCAGCACCGATGACATGTTGTGGTACCACGTGGGGCGCACATCCGGTTCGTCCCAGTTCACGGCCCAACCGTAATCGGCTGGATAGATGTCGCTGGTCAGGCGCTCTTCGTAGCCGTGCAGTTGATCGGGGCCACAGAAATGCATCTTGCCGGACAGCGCCGTGCGGTAGCCGAGACGGCGCAGGTAGTGGGCGTAGGTTGGGACGTCAGCCGGAAAGTCTGCGGCGTTGTCGTAGGCGCCGATCTTGCTCGGCAGCTGACCGCTGACCAGCGTGAAACGCGACGGCGCGCACAGGGGACTGTTGCAGTAGGCGGCGTCGAATACCACGCCTTCAGCGGCGAGGCGACTCAAATGCGGCATCTTGACGGGAGAAGAGGCGTACATCGGCAACATGGGCGCGGCCATCTGATCGGCCATGATAAAAAGAATGTTTTTGCGCTTCATGTATTCGCGGCATCCCATAGTCATTATTTATGCGAAAGTGCTTCGACCGAGGATGGTGCCCAAGCTGCCCTAGGTAAAGCCCATGAGGGGCAATGGCTAGGATAAGTGCAGCTTATGTTTGAATCTCTTGGTGTCATATCGCTGGATTTGCTTCGCGGCTTTGAAGCCGCCGCACGGTTGCGCAGTTTCACCGCTGCGGCCATAGAGCTCGGCACCACTCAGCCGGCTATCAGCCAGCAAATCAAGCGTCTGGAAGAACAACTGGCGACCCGGCTCTTTGATCGAGTCTACCGCGGCATTGAGCTGACCGAAGCGGGGCTCATCCTGTTCAGTTACGTACAGACCGGGCTGGAGTCGATGGACGCTGGTCTCAACGCAATCACCGATCAGCATCAGCATGAGGTGCTGCAAGTCGCAACTGACTTCGCCTTCGCTGCCTATTGGCTGATGCCGCGTCTGCATCGTTTCCATGAGGACAACCCCGACGTCGACGTCAGCCTGGTTACCAGCGAGCGCAGTCACAGCATGTTGCGTGCAGATATCGATGTGGCCGTGTTGTTCGGCGACGGGCGTTTCAAGCAGGGCGAAAGCCATTGGCTGTTCAGCGAGGAAGTGTTCCCGGTCTGCAGTCCGCAATTGCTGAAAGGCCGCGACTTACCGTTGCCCACTGTGGCGCTGAAAGAATTTGCGCTGCTGCATCTTCGTGGCGAAGGCAGCAACAACTGGTTTGACTGGAGTGGGGTGTTCCGCGCTCTGAATATTGCGCAGGCACCTGCGCCAGGGCAGCTGCGATTCGACAACT
Source organism: Pseudomonas sp. ME-P-057 (assembly GCF_030208975.1). NCBI lineage: Bacteria > Pseudomonadati > Pseudomonadota > Gammaproteobacteria > Pseudomonadales > Pseudomonadaceae > Pseudomonas > Pseudomonas sp. ME-P-057. Next base: position 76,391 of record NZ_JARVSX010000001.1, on the reverse strand, counting down.
ACACGCTATTGATTCAGGCGGCAATCGGCGGCCAGGGCGTGGCTATCGGCTGGCGACACCTGGTGGACGATTTGCTGGAGCAAGGTTTGTTGTGTCGCCCGATCGAAGCCAGCGCCGTCTCAGGATACGGTTATTACATAGTGCTGCCACAACGCAAAAGGCGGGTGCAGATCGTGCAGCGATTTGTGGACTGGTTGAGAAGTGAGCAGGCGGTGAGCGGGGATTTGCTGAAGGGCAAGGCGCTGCCGTCGATTGCGGTTTAGAGCTTGGCACGCGCACCGTTGTAGGGGCGTGCTTGCCCGCGAAGCGGTGTGCCAGCTAACGTTTCTGTGTTGGGACAATCGCATTTCGCGGGCAAGCGCGCTCTCTCATCAAACATAAAATAACCCGTTGCTTCTCCTAGATAAATCTAAGCAGCTTTCACCAACTGCAGCCCCAGCTTTTGGGCTTTGCGCAGCAAAGCCCGCACTTGCTTTTGTTGGCTTTTGGCTTCAAATGCCTCTATCCCCTGTTCAACGTAAGGTTGGCCCTTGGTCAACATCGCATAGATCAGACGGGCCAGCTGGTGAGCGGTGGCTTTGATCGCACAACTGGTGTCCATCCTCGCCAGGCGTGAGCGGTGGCTGGCACCGATGAAGCTTTTGTCGTTGCGCGCATTTGAAGCGGCTTGTTTCAATGCCTGCGCTGCCCGGTTCAGGACTTTGGGGCCACTTCCCGGTAGCGCTTTGCCGCCGGATATACGCGTAGGGGGCGCAAGGCCCAGCCATGAGCAAAAGTGTTCCGATGTCGGAAACCGTGTCAGGTCCGGGCCTATTTCGCTGGACAGTACCAACACCGTATCCACGCCCAGGGTCGGGATGGCGGTCAGATCAACGCCCATGATCTTCCAGAGCGCTTGATGCAAAGCCGCCTGTTCCAGGGCGCAACGATGTGGGCTTCGCAGCACTTTGGTCGAGGGTTGAGGCGCATCGTTAAGCATTGGCAGTTGTTCAAGCGCCTGCATGATCGCCTGATCACACTCGGCGATCTGGCCTTCCAGAAAATCATGGCAAGCGACTTCCTGGGCCAAGGCATGCAGGTGCTCCTGGCGCCAGTTGCCCCGCAAGCTGCGCTCAATCGTTTCGTGATCAGCCTTGATACGCCGATCCCGATAAGCGGCCAGCTTTCGAGGGTCGCGTTCCCCCTCGATGATGGCCCGCAGGATCTTCATTCCCGTCACACCCGCAATGTTGCTGATGACATTGGCCAGCTGGATATTCATCTGGCTCAACGCTTTCTGCATACGATTAAGCGCCTGAGCCTGATCACGGACCTTGTTGGCGCGCTGACGCACTATCGAACGCATGGAACAGGTGGCGTCCGAGGGCCGAAACGCACCCCGCAGAAGGCCGTAGCTCATGAGTTGCCAAATCCATTGGCAATCCAGCACGTCCGACTTGCGGCCTGTTATCTGGCGAGTCGCGCGTGAGTTGACCAGGTAGACGTCGAAGCCGCGCGCATCGAGAATTTCAAACAGGGGAATCCAGTAAACCCCGGTCGCTTCCATCGCAACCACGTTGATCTCCAGCGATTCAAGCCAGTCGGCTAAACCCAGCAAATCATCGGTGAAGGTAGAAAAACGGCGCACTGGGTTATCGCATCGATCAGGGTCTACACCGACCCAATGCTCGCGACTGCCAATGTCGATGCCGGCACAGTGATCGTGAACAACGCGTAAAGGTTGCTGGTGGTTCTTGCGCGCCATGACAATTCCTCGCAGGATTGAAGGGCGCGCGGGGTACACGGTGGCGAAAGGATTCACTCTCTCATACGTGGTCACAGCATGCTGTGCCGACAATGACTCCACGCCGATACCGTGCGGACCACTCTCCTACTCGGGTGCTAGCACACCAGTGCGGGCTACGGTCTCTGCCCCGCGCGCCCTGACAAAGCTAGACGCATCCCCCGTTTGCTGCGCGACAGCGCGGCGTCTGGACGACGGGGGATCTCCTACAGGATTAGCGTCCACCCCACATCACCTGAGTGGATGCCATTTCGAAAACCCGTTAGTTCAGCACGCCATCCAGGATTTCGTAGACGATCCCGCTGCCGATCGCAATCAGCACGACGTCCGGACCAAGGCGGCGCCATTCGTAGCCATCGTACTGCGGCAGGTATTGCAGGGAGCGTTGGTCCAGTCGGCGGCCATAACCGCGGGGCAGCGGGCGGCCCTTGACGATGTGGACGCCAGGGCGCAGCGGCTGACCGCGACCGATGATTTCCCGGTGCTCGCTGATGGTCCGGCGTACATCGCCGAAATCAGCAGGAGGACGACCACCGCGCTGATTATTGCCGCGGCTGTCGGCACGCGGTTCATTGCGATGGTCGTTGCCATTACCGTTGTTATTGCCATTGCCATTGCCGTGAGCGCCCTGTGGACCTGCCTGCTGGCCATGATCCTGATGCTGCCCAGGGCCGTTGTCATCGCCGCCTCGCTGATCCGGCGGTGCAGCCTGCACCAGCGCGCTGGCGCTGAGCACCAACACGCCCAACCCTGCGATCAAACGATTCGAGACCTTCATGTGGCGCACTCCTGAGCAAATACGGGGCAGCAAAAAGGGGTTCAGGACGTGGTCCTGAACCCCTTCGCTGTACGGCTTAGTGTGCTGCCAGAGCCTGAGATTCCTCTGTATCAGGAACTTTACCTTCCGCTACGCGGGCTTTACGTACACCTTCAGAAAGCTGTGAACACAAGCCGAGCACACCGCTGACTGCTTGCTCAGCCGAAGTCGCGCTGGCAATCTGGTCAATCAATGCCGAGCCGACAACCACGCCATCGGCAACACGCGCAATGGCGGCGGCTTGCTCAGCCGTGCGAATCCCGAAGCCGACGCTGATCGGCAGATCGGTGTGGCGGCGCAGGCGTTGCACGGCGTCTTTAACGTGATCAATCGTCGCCGAGCCCGCGCCCGTTACACCCGCTACCGACACGTAGTAAACGAAGCCGGAACTGCCGTTGAGCACGGTCGGCAAGCGAACGTCGTCGGTGGTCGGCGTGGTCAGGCGGATGAAGTCCAGCCCGGCACTTTGTGCAGGGTCGCACAGCTCTGCGTTGTGCTCCGGTGGCAAGTCCACCACGATCAGGCCGTCGACGCCGCAGGCGTGTGCTTGCGAGATGAAGCGCTCAATCCCGTAATTGTGAATCGGGTTGTAGTAACCCATCAGCACCAGAGGCGTTGCGCTGTCTTCCTCACGAAACTCACGAACCATCTGCAGCGTCTTTGCCAGGTTCTGTTTGGCGTTCAGCGCGCGGATGTTGGCCAGCTGGATGGCCGGGCCGTCCGCCATTGGATCAGTGAACGGCATGCCCAGCTCGATGACATCAGCACCGGCTTTAGGGAGGCCCTTGAGAATGGCCAGCGAGGTGTCATAGCCCGGGTCGCCCGCAGTGATGAAGGTCACCAACGCTGCGCGGTTTTGTTCTTTCAGCTCGGCAAAACGCGTTTGCAGACGGCTCATCAATGTTTCTCCTGCTGGGACAGATCCAGATGGTGCATCACGGTTTGCATGTCTTTGTCGCCACGACCGGACAGGTTGACCACCATCAGGTGATCCTTCGGCAGGGAGGGTGCGCGTTTGAAGACCTCGGCCAACGCGTGGGCAGTTTCCAGCGCCGGGATGATGCCTTCCAGACGGCAGCATTTATGGAAAGCCGCCAGTGCTTCATCGTCCGTCACCGAGGTGTATTCGACGCGGCCGATGTCATGCAACCAGGCGTGCTCCGGGCCGATGCCTGGATAGTCGAGGCCGGCGGAAATCGAATGGGCGTCGATGATCTGGCCATCGTCGTCCTGCAGCAGGAAGGTCCGGTTGCCGTGCAGGACACCGGGTACGCCGCCGTTCAGGCTGGCAGCGTGCTTGCCGGTTTCGATGCCGTGGCCGGCCGCTTCCACGCCAATGATGCGCACCGAAGTGTCGTCCAGGAACGGATGGAACAAGCCCATCGCGTTGGAGCCACCACCGATGCATGCCACCAGGCTGTCCGGCAGGCGACCTTCCTGCTCCTGCATCTGCACGCGGGTCTCCTTACCGATGACCGATTGAAAATCGCGGACCATCGCTGGATATGGGTGCGGGCCTGCGACGGTGCCGATCAGGTAAAACGTGCTGTCGACATTCGTCACCCAGTCACGCAGCGCCTCGTTCATCGCGTCTTTCAGCGTACCTGTGCCTGCGACCACTGGAATGATCGTCGCGCCCAGTAGCTTCATGCGGAACACGTTCGCCTGCTGACGTTCGATGTCGGTAGTGCCCATGTAAATCACGCACTCCAGACCGAAACGCGCTGCAACGGTTGCCGTTGCAACACCGTGCATGCCGGCGCCGGTCTCGGCGATGATGCGTTTTTTGCCCATGCGTCGCGCCAGCAGGATCTGGCCGATGCAGTTGTTGATCTTGTGCGCGCCGGTGTGATTGAGCTCCTCGCGCTTCAGGTAAATCTTCGCACCGCCGCAGTACTCGGTCAGGCGCTCGGCGAAGTAAAGCGGGTTGGGACGGCCGACGTAATCGCGCTGAAAATAAGCCAGATCCTTCAAGAACGAAGGATCGTTCTTGGCGATTTCGTACTCGCGGTTCAGGTCGAGAATGAGCGGCATCAGGGTTTCGGCAACGTAGCGACCGCCAAAGGCGCCGAACATGCCCCGGTCATCCGGGCCTTCGCGGTATGCAGTTTGAGTCTGGGTCATGGGGACCTCCGGGATGCGAATTAGGTTAGCCGTCAGGCAGTGATCACACTTTAACCAGCGCCAAGCAAGATTAAAACCGATAAGATCGCTGCAACCTGTTAGGAAAACTCACACATATCATGAGCCGCGATCTGCCTCCGCTTAACGCCGTACGTGCCTTCGAAGCCACCGCCCGACTGAACAGCGTCAGCTTGGCGGCAGAGCAATTGAACGTAACCCATGGTGCTGTAAGCCGCCAGTTGAAAGTCCTCGAAGAACATCTGGGCGTCGCCCTTTTTGTCAAGGATGGCCGCGGCCTGAAACTCACAGATGCCGGCGTACGGCTGCGCGATGTCAGCGCCGACGCGCTTGATCGCCTGCGGGGTGTTTGCGCTGAGCTTAGCCATGGCAGCGCAGATGCGCCTTTCGTGCTGGGCTGCTCCGGGAGCCTGCTGGCACGCTGGTTCATTCCCAGACTCGGACGCTTGAACGCAGACCTTCCAGACCTGCGCCTGCACCTGTCGGCGGGCGAAGGCGACCTGGATCCCCGACGGCCCGGGCTCGGTGCACTGCTGATATTTGCCGAGCCGCCCTGGCCGGCGGACATGCAGGTGTTTGAGCTCGCCAGGGAGCGCATCGGGCCGGTCATGAGCCCGCGTTACGCGCAGTTTGAACAGCTGCGGCGGGCGCCGGTGCAACGGCTGCTTGACGAGCCGCTGTTGCAAACGACATCAAGGTTACAGGCCTGGCCAACGTGGGCCAAAGAGAATGGCATCGATCCGCACGAACTGAATTACGGTCAGGATTTCGAGCATTTGTATTATTTGCTGGAGGCGGCGGTTGCAGGCCTGGGGGTGGCGATCGCGCCGGAGCCGTTAGTGGCTGAGGATTTGAAAGCCGGACGCCTGGCTGCGCCATGGGGCTTCAGTGAAACCCCGGCGCAGCTGGCGTTATGGGTACCCAAGCGCGCCGCAGATGGACGTGCTCAGGACCTGGCTCGATGGCTCAAGCAGGAACTTGAGCGATCGGGGCGGGCTTGATCAGCCGCGCTTGCACAGCAGGTAGGCAGCCAGCAGGCCGATTGCGCCAACGGCAACGCCCGCGGTAGTCCAAGGGTGCTCCTGCGCGTAGTCACGAGTGGCAACGCTGGTTTCGCGGGTTTTAACCTTGACGTCTTCGTAAACATCGCTCAACAGGCTGCGCGAGTGGCTCAGCGCACTTTCAGCATTGGCTTTCAGGTTTTTCAGGGTCTTGCGCGACTCGTCGGAAGCGTCGGACTTCAAGCCTTCCAGCGACTTGAGCAGACTCTCGATCTCGGCTTCCATGCTTTGCAACGACGCTTTACGGGATGACGTGAATGCCATGGTATGACTCTCCTGCTGTGATGAGTGGCGTGTGTTGTTCCGACTACAAGGTTCTCGGAAAGTGCAGTGCGTCTTACAAACTGCCGTTTCTTCTGAACTTTTAGCCGGCTTTTCGGCACAGAGATAGGGAACACACCATTAGGCGCTGCCACCGAGCAAGGGCCCTCAGGAGAACTGCCATGACTGATCACCACACTTACAAAATGCTGGAGCTGGTCGGCTCATCGACCGTGAGCATTGACGACGCGATTCAGAATGCAATTGCTCAGGCTGCCAAGTCTGTAAAGCTCATGGAATGGTTCGAAGTCCTGGAAACACGCGGTCATATCGAAGACGGTAAAGTCGGCCATTTCCAGGTGACCCTCAAAGTGGGTTTCCGCATCGACAACAGCTGAGCTGCTGAACTTTTGCAGTGGCCGAGTGCCACAACCTTCGCTATACCTACCGCGCAGTCGTGAATCGACGCAGGTTCATGACGCAGGTTCATGTAGTCGGGCCGCTTTTTGAAGCGGCCTTGTTGTTCCAGAAAATGCGCCTGACGAGGGATATACCGATGAAAAAAGTTCTGTTGGCCATTGGCCTGTTGAGTATTGCCGGCACCACTATGGCGGCTGGCAAATCGTGCGATGACGTAAAAGCCGACATCGACGCCAAGATCCAAGCCAAAGGCGTAGCCAACTACACGTTGGAAGCTGTCGAGAAAGGCAGCGCTGCGGACGCCAAGGTGGTTGGCACCTGCGAAGGCGGCAGTAAGGAAATCGTGTACAAACGCGGCTGATGCAAGCATGCGGTGATAAAAAAACCGACGCACCTGGCGTCGGTTTTTTTATGGGGCACTGAAAAGCTGACGCGGGTGGGTTAGCCCCTGGCAGCTTGCGCCAGAACTTCGTAAGAGCGCAGACGATCAGCGTGCTCGTACATGTCGCACGTGAAAATCAGCTCGTCTGCATCGGTCTGTTCCAGCAGCACGTCCAGTTTCGCGCGGATTTTCTCGGGGCCGCCAACTACAGCCAGCCCCAGGAAATCCATGACTGCGTCGCGCTCGTGCGGCAACCACAGGCCGTTCATGCTGTCGACGGGAGGTTTCTGCATGAGACTCTGCCCACGCATCAGGCTCAGAATGCGCTGGTAAACCGAGGTCACCAGATATTCCGCCTGCTCGTCGGTGTCGGCAGCGGCCAACGGTACACCCAGCATCACGTAGGGCTTGTCGAGTACCTCAGAAGGCTGGAAGTGATTGCGGTATACGCGAATGGCTTCGTGCATAAAGCGAGGCGCAAAGTGCGACGCGAACGCATACGGCAGGCCGCGCTCACCGGCCAGTTGCGCACTGAACAGACTCGAACCCAGTAGCCAGATCGGCACGTTGGTGTTGGTGCCTGGCACGGCGATCACACGCTGGTGAGGCTGACGTGGCCCCAGGTAGTTGACCAGTTCGGTGACGTCATCCGGGAAGTCATCTGCGCTGCCTGATCGCTCGCGACGCAGTGCACGTGCGGTCATCTGGTCAGAACCCGGCGCGCGGCCAAGGCCCAGATCGATACGGCCAGGGTACAAGCTCGCCAGGGTGCCAAACTGTTCGGCGATCACCAGTGGCGCATGATTGGGCAGCATGATGCCGCCTGATCCCACGCGAATGGTCGATGTCCCGCCTGCCAGGTATGCCAGCAGCACAGAGGTTGCCGAACTGGCGATGCCATCCATATTGTGGTGCTCAGCGACCCAGAAACGGTTGTAGCCCCATTTCTCGACATGTTGGGCAAGGTCCAGAGCGTTACGCAGCGATCGGGCCGGGCCTTGGTCTTCGCGGACGGGCACCAGATCGAGCGTCGAAATCTTCACATCAGCTAGTCGTTTCATAGGCCGTTGTTGATCCTCTTGGGCTTGATCGGCGCATTCCCGGAAGGAGCATCGCCTGGACAAACCGGCATTAAGACTAAATATTTGCGTTAAGCCATAGGATAAGGCCGGATTTTTGAGTTGCAATGGGCAATGTAAAATTTCCTACTAATTTGGTCGGATTTAGCGATGGGCCTCCCGGCAAAAAAGCACATGTGACACAGGCGTTGAACTAACTCTTGCCTACACTCCTCAGAACTTTGGTCCGCGTGCGAGCGAAATCGCACTTTTCATGAGGAGACACCATGAGCATCGTCAAGAAAGCATCCGCCCACTGGGAAGGTGACCTGAAGTCGGGTATCGGCAGCATCTCTACTGAAACCGGCGTGCTGCGTGAAGCGCCTTACGGCTTCAGAGCCCGCTTTGAAGGCGGCAAAGGTACCAACCCTGAAGAACTGATCGGCGCGGCACATGCCGGCTGCTTCTCGATGGCCCTGTCGATGATCCTCGGCAACGCAAACCTGAAAGCCGACAGCATTGACACTACCGCTGACGTCACACTGGATCAGGTCGATGGCGGATTCGCGATCACTGCAGTTCACCTGACGTTGAAAGCCAAGATTCCCGGGGCCACTCAGGAACAGTTTGAAAAACTGACCACCGATGCCAAAGAAGGCTGCCCGGTTTCGAAAGTGCTGAACGCCAAAATCACGCTGGATGCCACGCTGGTCAGCTGATTTTTTGAAAGCTGTTCCACTCGATGGCCCGCAATTGCGGGCCATCGTCGTTTTGCCCGCTCAGAACCTGAGTGCCGCCTGAGTGTCACATGAAAGGCCCGATGCGCATCGCACGGTGTCGAAGGAGTCGAACATGAAACGTATCGCCGCATTGCTCATTCTCACCGGGTTGACCTCCAGCGCGTTCGCAGCGCCCAAGCCATGCGAGGAGCTCAAGGACGAAATCGAAGCCAAGATCCAGGCACAGAACGTCAGCTCTTACACGTTGGAAGTCGTGACCAACGAGGACGTTCATGACCAGAATATGGTTGTAGGCACCTGCGAAAACGGCACGAAGAAAATCATTTACCAAAACAACGATCGGTAGCAGGCGGCACGTTCTGAACGTGATCCGATGAGACGGGACCCGAGCGCCCAGGTTTCGTCAGCATCATGGGATGCAGAAGATCTCCCCCTCCTCCGCCAGGACGTTGCGCTGCTCGTCTCTCAGCTGCGCGTCGATACTGTTGGTGATGTGTCGAACATCCAGGCGATAACGGCGACCCGCCTCAAAATGGTCGTAATTAATCGTCACGTAACAGGTACGCTCGTTGTAGATATCCATCGACAGGCCCAATGCGCCGGGCGCGTACTCATAGTCGTAACGCACTTCGAGCTTGTGTTTGCCTGGGGTTACCTGAAAAAAGCGACCGTCGTAGGTACGCACCCCATCGAGCTTGTCGGCCATCAGCGTTTTACCAGTGAATGTATGCAGATCGACCCAGGCTTGCTGGGGATCGACGGCGGGCAATGGCCCTGCGCAACCAGCCAGAAAACCCAGGGCGACGAGGGACAGTGGCAAGCGCATGACGAACTCCTTGGGGTGATTAACGATGGTGGTTGCGTCAGAGGCGGGTTGTCCGGCATAACGCTGATCGTTGCTGATGTTCAATATCGACGCTAAGGCCGCTGCATGATTCGATTAAAAAAGCACTGGCTTTCGCTTGGCCTGCCGTTGCTGACGATACTCCTGCTCGGCGGCTGTTCCAGTCTGTCCTATTACTCGCAACTGGCCAGCGGCCAACTGTCCCTGCTGCGGGCTCGTGAGCCGGTCGCCAAGGTCCTTGCCGACCCCCAGCGCAGTCCCCAACTGCGCGAACATCTGCTCAGGTCACAGCAGGCACGGCTGTTTGCGAGCGAGCACTTGTACCTGCCAGACAACCGCAGTTACCGCCTGTATGCAGACATCCACCGGCCCTATGTCGTCTGGAATGTCTTCGCAACGGGCGAATTCTCTCTTGATCCCGTCACTCATTGTTTCCCCATCGCCGGATGCGTGGCTTATCGCGGCTATTACAGCCAGGGCGCCGCACGAGGGGACGCGGCCCTGCAGAAACGCGAGGGCATGGACGTCTATGTCAGCGGCGTGGAGGCATACTCGACGTTAGGCTGGTTCGATGACCCGATCATCAGCTCGATGATGAACTGGGGCGACGAGCGCCTGGCCACGTTGATCTTTCACGAATTGGCCCATCAGCGGTTTTACGTGAAAGACGACACCGAATTCAATGAGTCCTACGCCTCTTTCGTGGAGCAGGAAGGCACGCGCCAATGGCGTGCCGCGCGCGGCCTGCCTGCGCAGGATGGAGCGGCGGAGGCCCAGAGGCGTGACCAATTAATGCAACTGGCCCTCGACACCCGCGGCCGTTTGAAGGCGCTGTACGCTCAGCCATTGAGCCCACAAGTCATGCGCCAACGCAAAGCCGCCGAGTTCGAGCGCTTGCGTAGCGATTATCGACAATTGCGTGACAGCCAGTGGGGCGGTGACAAGCGTTTTGACAACTGGGTGTACGCGCCGATGAACAACGCACGCCTCCTGCCCATCGGTTTGTACGACCAGTGGGTTCCGGCGTTCGAAGCGTTGTTCCGGCAGGTGAACGGGAATTGGCCTGCGTTCTATTCGGCAGTGGAAAAGCTAGGCGGACTGTCCCTGACAGAGCGCAAAGCAGCGTTGCAACGGCTGGCCAATAAGTTTCCGTGATCCCGGGGCTGTAGGAGCGCGCTTGCCCGCGAACGCGTCATGTCGGCTACGAGGTTGGTCAATGGAAAAACGCATTCGCGGGCAAGCGCACTCCTACAAGGAGAAATGCATAGCTTCTGATGTGATCATTTCTCACCCGATTGAATGCGCTCAGCTTTCGAGAAATGCCCGATGCAGGGCGCTCACCGAATCAAAATGATATGTCGGCGCCTCGGCCTCAAGCTCGTCACGACTGCCAAACCCATACCCCACCGCCGCCACGTCCAGACCGTTACGCTTGCCGCCGATCAAGTCATGTTTGCGGTCGCCGATCATCAGCGTTTGCTTAGGATCGAGCTGCTCCTCGTCCAACAAATGCCGGATCAGCTCGACCTTGTCGGTGCGGGTACCGTCCAGCTCGCTGCCGTAGATCAGTTTGAAATGGCGCGCGAAATCAAAGTGCCGGGCGATCTCATGGGCGAACACCCAGGGCTTGGATGTGGCGATGAACAGCGTACGGCCCTGATCCGAGAGTGTGTCCAGCAATTCGAAAATGCCGTCGAACACCAGATTCTCGTAGAGACCCGTCACCTTGAAGCGCTCGCGGTAAAAGCCCACAGCTTCCCAGGCCTTGGCTTCGTCGAAGGCGTAAGTCCGCATGAACTGTTGCAACAACGGCGGCCCGATGAAGTGCTCAAGCTGGGCGATATCAGGCTCATCGATGCCCAGCCTGGTCAGTGCAAACTGAATGGAACGGGTGATGCCTTCGCGTGGATCGGTGAGCGTACCGTCCAGGTCGAGCAAAATATTCTGGTAATGCATGGGTACTCTCAGCAGGGTTTGTCGAAGCCTTCAGCCAGGTGTTGGTCTTTCAACTTCACGTAATTGGTGGCGCTGTAGGGGAAAAACGCTATTTCTTTTTCGGTGAGCGGACGCACCTGCTTCACCGGACGTCCGACATAGAGAAACCCGCTCTCGAGACGTTTGCCCGGCGGTACCAGGCTTCCTGCGCCAATGATCACTTCATCCTCCACCACTGCGCCGTCCATGATCGTGGTGCCCATGCCGATCAGAATGCGATTGCCGACCGCGCAGCCGTGCAGCATGACCTTGTGACCGATGGTCACTTCATTGCCGATCAACAGCGGGAACCCGTCGGGGTTGAACGGCCCGGCGTGGGTGATGTGCAACACGCTGCCGTCCTGCACGCTGGTGCGCGCGCCGATACGGATGCGGTGCATGTCGCCGCGGATAACTGTCAACGGCCAGACCGAGCTGTCGGCACCGATTTCCACATCTCCGATCACAACCGCCGAATGGTCAACGAACACCCGTTCGCCAAGGGCCGGGGTGTGATTCTGGAACGTTCGAATGGCCACGATAGCCTCCTTCTCTGGCGCCGATAGCTGCGGTCGGCGACGATTGTAATTAAGATGCGTGGGTGTTTCTTTTAGCCAAGGTGCCAAACCGTGAGCGCGAACAACCCTCTGTTGCAATCCTACGACCTGCCACCTTTCTCGGCGATTCGCGCCGAGCATGTAAAACCTGCCATCGAACAGATTCTCGCCGACAACCGCGCTGCGATCGCAGACATTCTTGCTAAACAAGGTTCGCAGCCTACATGGGCTGGCCTGGTGCTGGCGATGGACGAACTCAATGATCGCCTCGGCGCCGCCTGGAGCCCGGTGAGTCATCTGAACGCCGTGTGCAACAGTCCGGAACTGCGCGAGGCTTATGAATCATGCCTTCCGGCATTAAGCGCGTACTCGACCGAGATGGGCCAGAACCGTGAGCTGTTCCAGGCCTTCGAAGCCTTGGCCAGCAGCCCGGAGGCAGCACATTTCGACGTTGCCCAGAAGACCATTCTGGAACAGTCTCTGCGCGACTTCCGCTTGTCAGGCATTGATCTGCCGCCGGAGCAACAGAAACGCTACGCCGAGGTACAGAGCAAATTGTCCGAACTGGGGAGCCAGTTCTCCAACCAGCTGTTGGACGCCACCCAAGCGTGGAGCAAGCACATCACTGATGAAGCTGCCCTCGCAGGTCTGACCGATTCGGCCAAGGCGCAAATGGCCGCCGCAGCTCAAGCGAAAGACCTCGAAGGCTACCTCATCACGCTCGAATTCCCGAGCTACTACGCCGTCATGACCTATGCGCAAGACCGCGCGCTGCGTGAAGAGGTTTATGCCGCGTACTGCACCCGCGCGTCTGACCAGGGCCCGAACGCTGGCAAAAACGACAACGGCCCGATCATGGAGCAGATTCTCGATCTACGTCAGGAACTGGCCAAGCTGCTGGGTTTTGCCAGCTTCTCCGAGCTGAGCCTGGCTACCAAAATGGCCGAGTCCAGCGATCAGGTTCTCAGCTTCCTGCGTGATCTGGCCAAACGCAGCAAGCCGTTTGCTGTTCAGGATCTGCAGCAGCTGAAAGCCTATGCCGCCGAACAAGGCTGCCCGGACCTGCAAAGCTGGGACAGCGGTTTCTACGGCGAGAAGCTGCGCGAACAGCGCTATAGCGTTTCCCAAGAGGCGCTGCGTGCGTACTTCCCGGTCGACAAAGTGCTGACCGGCCTGTTCGCGATCGTGCAAAAACTGTACGGCATCGAAATAGCCGAGCAGAAGGGCTTCGATACGTGGCACCCGGACGTCCGCTTGTTCGAAATCAAGGAAAACGGCCAGCACGTCGGACGCTTCTTTTTCGATCTCTATGCACGTGCCAACAAGCGCGGTGGCGCCTGGATGGACGGTGCCCGTGATCGTCGTCGCACCGCCGAAGGCACCCTGCAAAGCCCAGTGGCCAATCTGGTCTGTAACTTCACACCTGCGGACAGCGGCAAGCCTGCGCTGCTGACCCACGATGAAGTCACCACCTTGTTCCACGAATTTGGCCATGGCCTGCATCACCTGCTCACCCGCGTCGAGCACGCAGGTGCGTCGGGCATCAATGGCGTGGCCTGGGATGCAGTCGAACTGCCGAGCCAGTTCATGGAAAACTGGTGCTGGGAGCCGGAAGGCCTGGCGCTCATTTCCGGCCATTACGAGACCGGCGAGCCGCTGCCTCAGGACTTGCTTGAAAAGATGCTGGCAGCGAAAAACTTCCAGTCCGGCCTGATGATGGTTCGTCAGTTGGAGTTTTCGCTGTTCGACTTCGAGCTGCATGCCACCCATGGCGACGGCCGCACCACGCTGCAAGTACTCGAAGGCGTGCGTGACGAGGTGTCGGTGATGCGTCCGCCTGCGTACAACCGCTTCCCGAACAGCTTCGCGCACATCTTCGCAGGCGGCTATGCGGCCGGCTATTACAGCTACAAGTGGGCCGAAGTGTTGTCTGCCGATGCGTTCTCGAAGTTCGAGGAAGAGGGCGTGTTCAACGAGCAGACGGGTCGTGCATTCCGTGAGGCCATTCTGGCGCGCGGTGGTTCGCAGGCGCCGATGGTGCTGTTCGTCGACTTCCGCGGACGCGAGCCTTCGATTGACGCACTCTTGCGCCATTCCGGCTTGAGTGAGGATGCCGCAGCATGACCGAAACACCGCAGCTGATTACCAAAAAACGCTTCATCGCCGGGGCGGTATGCCCGGCGTGCAGCGAGCCTGACAAATTGATGATGTGGAACGAAGACGACGTGCCGCACCGTGAATGCGTGCACTGCGGTTATTCCGACACGCTCAATGCACAGGGGCAGTCAATTCCGAAGGAGCTTGGCACGCGGGTAAACAAACCTGCTGTGAAGCCGGCCGATCCAAAGGTGCAGGGCGTGCAGTTCTTCCCGAATCCCAAGTTGAAGAAGCCGATTGATCCGAGCTGAAGTGAATGACGCAGAAAGAAAGGGATGCTCTTCGAGCATCCCTTTTTGGTGGTTACGGGGCGCCGTTTATATAGGCGAACGACACCTTGCCGCTGACCGGCTCCTTGTAATTCCTGACCTTAACATCGGCGTTTGAATAGCTGCTGTTAAAGGTCGGGATAACGATAGGCGACGTAATATCGCGCATGATCTGCACGCTCACTCGGCCTTGACTGTAGCCCCCTTCAGGACTGCCCGTTAGCGTGAAGGACGTACCCGCTTTGGCCTTGATGATTTTTGCAGATTTGATTTCGTCGTTGGAGCAGCCGTATCTGCTGCTCAGTTTCATGGTGTATTGGAAATTGAAGGGAATGACGCAATCGAGGTTCTAGGAGGCGTTGTTTCCTTCATAGAACGCCACAGTTGCGTCGGAGAAGTCCGTGGGCGTTTTTCCGATGACAACTCGTGAGACCTTGCCGTTTAGTCCATTGTTTCGGTTGTAAACCGCTCTGTAATGAGAGTTGCTGACGTCTGCTTCAAAGCTTGGGAGCACGACCCGCTCGTGGATGCCTATATCTCGCATGATATCGACGGTCATGTGGTCGTCCTGAGTGTTGCCCGAGGCGTTGTCATATAACTGGATGCGTGTGCCTTTTGCCACGCCAGACAGGGACATTGATCGCGCTTCATCATTTTCACAGCCATTCGCGCTCAGATTGACCACGCCCGGGCGCACCGGGATTACGCAAACGAGATCTTGTGCCCTTGTCGCATTCGGGCCTTCATGCAAATAGATGCCGCCATTGTTCAGTGCGTTGGTGTAGCGCTCGGTTTCACCGCTTTTGTAGTTATTGATACCCACGTAGTTAGGCTTCACACCGCAGTTGTCTTCGCGGCGCTTAAGGTAGGTGAGATTATTGTCGTAAGCTGCCGAATCGAGGGTGGTGGAGGTGGCGGGATGAAACTGGTTCATGAGGAAGAGCCGTTTCCATTGCTTGCCCGTGGATGTGGCAACCGCTTTTGTACTGAGCGGTAAATTGCCCCATCGAGTGGGGCATGACCAGTTATGCGCGCTCTCTATGCTGCTGGCAGCATTGCCCAAGGTCGCCCAGTGGTTCTGCACAATCCAGTCCTGGTCAAACAGCACCGTGATTTTTTTGCCCCGAACCCAGTAGTCGCCGGCAACCTCGCGTTTGTCCGCTAACA
This sequence comes from Pseudomonas sp. ME-P-057, assembly GCF_030208975.1. Lineage (NCBI taxonomy): Bacteria > Pseudomonadati > Pseudomonadota > Gammaproteobacteria > Pseudomonadales > Pseudomonadaceae > Pseudomonas > Pseudomonas sp. ME-P-057. The sequence continues at coordinate 60,759 of NZ_JARVSX010000001.1, read as the reverse complement.
TGATCAGGCGATTATTACGGGCCGCCATTTGATTGATCGTCGGCCATTGATCAGCCGCGAAATGAGCGGGGTCAAACGACACATTCCCCAGTTCCGGCAAGGTGTTGAAAACTTTCTGAAGATCGTCGCGCCCGACGTAGGTTTCGAGGAACAAGGTGATCACTTCGCCTGGATTCCGTTGCAAGAACGGCAAAAACTCGTTTTTCAATTGGGCAGCAAACGGTCCATAGCAGGCAATTTGCTTATGGCAGACTTTGATACGTGCTTCGGGGCGAGGGTTTGCATGCTCGACGTAAAGATCCAGCATAAACCCGCGCACGCCATCGTTGAGTTGCGCTGGCATTTCCTTCAGATTTTGATTGATCTTTTCATAAGAGTTGTGAGTGGTGACCCAACTGTACTCATTAAATGGTTTGTCTCGCGAATCGAGCACTGTCGCATTTGCTTTTAGTGTGGTGGCGCTTAAAAGCGTCGCCAGCAAGCACATTGGATATTTCAGAGTCATTGTCGAAATCCTTTTCGATATGTTTCAGGTACGGGGTTAGCTCATTCATGCCTAGCTCGGCACCTGCTTAGTAGTAGTTGTGTTTTGTGTCAGCGCCACCTGTTCTCCGAATGGGTGTGTTGCAAGATGCGAGCGGTGGTTGGAACTCTGCGGTTAATTTGATTGGCATCGGAAACTTGGAAGCCGATGCTTTTAATAGATAACCCCAACCTTGTGCGACCAGTCTTTGATAGAACAAAGGGCAAATACGCTTGTACTGCACGCGCCAGTGTCCATCGCCAACTTCAAGGCTGCTACATCAACTCTGTTGATGTAGTCGATCCCGCGCTTGAGGCTGTCTTCGTCGCCGTAACCTCCATGCTCCATTTCATCCAGCGCGGCCTGTTTGCTCCAGCCTTGAGCGACGATGCGATACATCGCCGCCACCAGCCCGGTGCGGTCCAAACCGTGCTTGCAATGGATCAACACTGGACCGTTTTCTTGCGCGCTCTGGATAGCACGCAGGCTTTCAATCACGTCTGCGTCATCGATGTGTACGACTTGCAACGGGATCTGCACCTTGGCGATGGAAGGGTCGGACAGCCATTTGCTGTCACTGTCCTTGAGAAAATTGATCACGGTGTGCACGCCCAGTTGTTGCAAAAGCGGCTGGGCAGCGGCGTCGGGCTGACGGCTTCGGTACAGCGTTGGGGTGATTCTGTAGAGGTTGTAGTGACGATCGACCAGTTGGGCCCATTGGTCAGGACGCGTCGATAGCACAGGGGCAGCTTCTTCAGCGTGTGCAAGGGGTGTCACCAACGTAGTAAGCAGAACCAACAACTGAGCAGCAAACGGGCGGAGACGCATGGGGAGACTACCGTCGAAACCAGCCAATATCGGCACGCCGAGTTTTGTCTCCTCACAGTCAATGCGCTGTGAGACGTACGTCAAAAGTTGGTGAAAGCCGTTGATCGGGACCAGGATGTTTTTCCGGGCCTGCGCGTGAAGGCACCCGGCGTTTCGCGATACTGTATGTATGAACAGTTATCGGGAAGCCAGCATGTCTATTCATTTGCCTCCACGCGGACGTGGCTCCGCGACCAATCCGCATAACCGGTTCGCACCCAATCGGTCAGTGGCTGAAGACGACGGCTGGTATCAGGAAGCGCCGTTGACTCAAGGCACGACCGTTACGCTGGAGACCGCCAGAAGCATCATCGCGCGCAATTCCTCGCCCGACATCCCCTTTGATCGCTCGATCAATCCCTACCGAGGCTGCGAGCATGGCTGTATCTATTGTTACGCCCGGCCAAGCCATGCGTATTGGGACATGTCGCCAGGGTTGGACTTCGAGACAAAGCTGATCGCGAAAACCAATGCGGCAGCCTTGTTGGAGCAACAGTTATCCAAGCCCGGGTATAGCGTGGCGCCCATCACGCTGGGTGCGAATACCGATCCGTATCAGCCCATAGAGCGCGAGTACGCGCTCAGCCGAGCGACGCTCGAGGTGTTGCTGCGTTACCGCCATCCAGTGACGATCATCACCAAAGGCTCGCTGATTCTTCGTGATCTTGACCTGCTGGCGGAGCTCGCTAAGTCGAGGCTGGTGTCGGTGTTCATCAGTCTCACGACCCTGGACGATGAACTCAAGCGCATCCTCGAACCTCGCGCTGCCGCGCCAAAGGCCAGACTGCGGGCGATCAGCGTCTTGCGCGGAGCGGGCGTGCCTGTGGGTGTCCTGCTTGCACCGATGATTCCGATGATCAACGACATGGAGCTGGAAAAACTGATGGCCGAGGCCAAGGCCGCGGGTGCGTTGAGTGCAAGCTACGTGATGCTGCGGTTACCTCTGGAAGTTGCCCCGTTGTTCGATGAGTGGCTACAGGCGCATTATCCGCAAAGGGCCGAACACGTGATGAGCCTTGTCCGGCAGAGCCGTGGCGGCGAAGTCTATGACAGCCGCTTTGGCTCACGGATGCGCGGCGAAGGGGTCTTTGCGGAGTTGCTGGCGCAGCGATACAGCCTGGCGATCAAGAAGTATGGTCTGAACCGTAGAGAGAGCTTTCAGCTGGACTGCAGCGCCTTTTGCCCGCCCGGCGGTCAGATGTCGCTGCTGTGACTCGCGAGGCGTCTCATCGCCATCGAGCCGACGCTGAAAGGGTCCCGTCGGAACATCCCGCGCGAGACCCGCGAGCTAGAGCCACGCATTCAGTTTCAATTAAGTTTGCGTCGTTAAGGTGTGTCGGAAGTGACCGATTGGTCTCGTAGGAAAAGTTTCGCACGAAGGCCGTAAAGTGGGTCATCCACAGGATTCGCCGGACAGTCCACTTCAATCCGTCAGAGAGGATGAAACATGAGTGACCAGGATAAGCAGCCAAAGTCTGCAACCGCAGGCGTAACGCCTCAGGTGGAAACCGCCGAAATGGCGCTGCAGCACATCGTCGATGGCTTCAAGCATTTCCGCCATGACGTCTTCCCTCAGCAGGAAGAGCTGTTCAAGAAACTCGCCACCGCCCAACATCCCCGGGCCATGTTCATCACCTGCGCCGACTCGCGCATCGTCCCGGAACTCATCACCCAAAGCTCGCCGGGCGACCTGTTCGTCACCCGTAACGTGGGCAACGTCGTCCCGCCTTATGGCCCAATGAATGGCGGCGTATCGACGGCTATTGAATACGCTGTCCTCGCCTTGGGTGTGCAGCACATCATCGTTTGTGGCCACTCCGATTGCGGTGCCATGCGCGCTGTTCTCAACCCCGATACGCTGGAAAAAATGCCGACGGTCAAGGCTTGGCTGCGCCACGCCGAGGTGGCCAAGACGGTGGTGCAAGACAACTGCAATTGCACCGGCGAGCATGAAACCATGCACGTCCTGACCGAAGAAAACGTCATCGCGCAGTTGCAGCATCTGCGCACACACCCTTCCGTGGCGTCCAAACTGGCCAGCGGTCAGCTGTTCATCCATGGCTGGGTCTACGACATCGAAACCAGCGAAATCCGCGCATACGATGCCGAGCAGGACTGCTTCCTGCCGCTGGATGGCGACCATCCGGTGCCCATGGCGTCGATCCCCCGCGGGCGATATTGATCGCTGGCTGACCCGCTGCGCCTGAGCGCAGCGGCGTCGGCCCTGACGGTTCCACCCTCATACAAGCTCGTAGCGGCCGCGTATTGCGCGTGCCGCCGGGCGTTGTCACGTCTGAATTCCGGAGAGTCGTCATGGCTACTACTGATCTGAAAGCGTTGTTACCACGGGAGCTGCTGGCTTCCGTGGTGGTTTTTCTCGTGGCCCTGCCGCTGTGCATGGGCATCGCCATCGCTTCCGGCATGCCACCGTCCAAGGGCTTGATCACCGGTATTATTGGCGGTCTGGTGGTGGGTTGGTTGGCGGGTTCGCCGTTGCAGGTCAGTGGCCCGGCAGCAGGTCTGGCAGTGCTGGTGTTTGAATTGGTACGTGAGCACGGGATGGCGATGTTGGGGCCTATTTTGCTGCTTGCCGGTGCATTGCAGTTACTGGCGGGGCGCTTGAAGCTCGGTTGCTGGTTTCGCGTCACGGCGCCGGCGGTGGTCTACGGCATGCTGGCGGGCATCGGCGTGCTGATTGTGCTTTCCCAAGTCCATGTCATGTTCGACAGTGGCCCCAAGCCCTCGGGGCTGGACAACCTGGTGGCGTTCCCGCAGACCCTGCTCGGTGCTGTCGGCGCGGGCAGCGGCATGCAGGCGGGCTTGTTGGGACTGGGTACCATCGCGATCATGTGGCTGTGGGAAAAGCGCCGTCCCCACGCGCTGCGGTTTGTGCCGGGCGCGTTGCTTGGCGTCGGCATCGCAACGGTGGTGAGTCTGGTGATGAGCTTGCAAGTCAAGCGCGTCGAAGTTCCGGCCAACCTCGCTGAAGCCATCGACTGGCTGCGCCCGGCTGACCTGATGAATCTGGCGGACCCTGCCATCTTGATCGCGGCGATTGCCGTGGCCTTTATCGCCAGCGCCGAGACGCTTCTGTCGGCAGCAGCGGTAGATCGCATGCACGATGGCCAACGTTCGGACTTCGACAAGGAACTCAGCGCGCAAGGCGTGGGCAACATGCTGTGCGGGCTGGTGGGTGCATTGCCAATGACTGGGGTTATCGTGCGCAGCTCGGCCAATGTCCAGGCGGGTGCGAAGACTCGTCTGTCGGCGATGTTCCATGGTCTGTGGCTGCTGGCGTTCGTGCTGTTGCTGTCCAGCGTGCTGCAGAGTATTCCAGTGGCGAGCCTGGCCGGTGTGCTTGTTTATACCGGCGTGAAGCTGGTCAACATTCAAGCGCTCAAGGGGCTGGGACGCTACGGCCGGATGCCGATGTTCATCTATGGCGCGACGGCCAGCGCGATTGTCCTGACAGACCTGCTGACCGGCGTACTGATCGGCTTCGGCCTCACATTGGTCAAGCTGGCACTGAATGCATCGCGCTTGAAAATCAATCTCGTGGACCTGCCGGAAGACGGTGAGATGGAGCTGCGCCTGAACGGGTCGGCGACCTTCCTCAAGGTCCCGGCGCTCACGCAGACGCTGGAAACCGTACCACCTGGCACCACATTGCACGTGCCGCTGGGCAATCTGACCTACATTGACCATTCCTGCCTGGAGTTGCTGGAAGAATGGGGGCGGGCCAATGCGGCACAGGGTTCGCGTCTGCTGTTGGAGCAGCGATTGCTCAAGCGTCGCGTAGAAGGACGGATCCGCACTTCCATTGGAGGCGCCGCGTTGCATTGAGGGCGCAGCGCAGGGAGTGCGGGGCTAGTCGTTCCCGCACTCCAGCTCCAGTCCGACACCCAGTTGCCGGGACAGGCTGGGCCAGCGCTTCCAGGCTGCTTCGGTATCCGGGCTGGCAAGGCACTCGCGGTAGGCTTCCACTGACTCCAGCGAGAAACTCTCCTCGTTAAGCATTTCGTCGATAGCGTGATGCACCACTTCGTCCAGCTGGTTGGCGAACGATTCGCCGATCAACTGATGAGCAATGACGCTGGCCACGGTGGTGTTCACCGGGATCAACGGCTGACCCAGATGCTTGATGTAGAGATCATTTACTTCTTCCACCAGGCGGTGGGCCAGGTACGCCTCGTCCAGCAGACCGTCGAGGCCTTCATGGCCGACCATAATGGCCGGCGGCGCACTGAAAAACTGTTCGGCAATTTTCAGCACCGGCTTGATCTGGCTTTCGATCCCGGCCTGTAATGCGACGTCATGGGCAGCGTCCAGCAAATCCGGCACTTGGCTGATGTAGGCAATGACGAAGCGCGTCAGCACGCCTCGTGCGTCTACTTCCGGGACATGAATGGAGGGATGAAGATGAGGAAGTTGCGACTCGAGCTGGCGCGATAGCTGACCCGACTGGTTTTCGTGTTTCTGAGCTCGGCTGATTTGCTCGCGCAATGCGGCAGTGTTCATGGGTGCTCCATAGGCAGTGAAACCAAACGGTCATTATAGAGAAGTCATACGTTAGCTTGCGCACGAGTGACGCTAAGACGTAATTGTCATAACAGGCTCATGCTTAAGTGCATAATTGCCACTCCCCAGAACATCACATGCGCTCAGCCATGACTCGAACCCAAAAAACCGTTTTCATCCTTGTCGCTATTGTGGCGCTGGCGCTTGGCTTCACCGTCTACCGCACACTGTCCGGAACGGATCAGGGCGACCAGACCGCGTTCGTTGATGCAGGGATAATCCTGCTTCCGCAAAGCCGCGCTGTGCCGGATCTGTCATTCACCAATCAGGACGGTCAGCCCCTTTCATTGAGCCAATTGAAGGGCAAATGGACTTTGCTGTTCTTCGGCTACACCTTTTGCCCGGACATTTGCCCAATCACCCTGGCGCAGTTGCGTCAGATCAAAAGCGAACTGCCCGCTGATGCTGTTGCGAATCTGCGCATTGTGCTGATCAGCGTCGATCCCGATCGCGACACCTCGCAACAGCTCAAGCAATACCTGGGTTATTTCGACAAGCAGTTCGTTGGTCTGAGGGCGCCGGTCGATACGCTGCAGAAGCTGGCGAATGCCGTGAGCATCCCTTACTTCCCCGCGGACACCAGCAAGCCCAACTACACGGTCGACCACAGCGGCAACCTCGCCCTGCTCGGCCCGGACGGAACTCAGCGCGGTTTTATCCGCGCGCCGCTGAACAGCCAGAAACTGGTGGCGCAGTTGCCGGGGCTGGTTGAAAGGAAGTAGCAGCGACCGACGTGAGTGCCGGGTTCGATCGTTGTAGGAGCGCGCTTGCGAAGTGATCAGTACATGCGATATGTGTCTATCGTCTGTACCTGAGTCTTCGCGGGCAAGCGCGCTCCTACAGGGAGGTGTGGCGGATGAGGGGTCGAGTCTTACGCGGTATCTGGCTTCACCTGCCTAAATGGCCCGATCAGAACGCTGGAACCACGGCGCCTTTGTACTTCTCAACGATGAACGATTTGGTTTCCGGGCTGTGCAGCGCGGCGACCAGTTTCTGGATAGCCGGTGCATCCTGGTTGTCTTCGCGGGTCACCAGAATGTTGGCGTATGGTGATTCCGCCCCTTCGATGATCAGCGCATCTTTGGTCGGATCAAGCTTGGCGGTCAGAGCGTAGTTGGTGTTGATCAGCGCCAGGTCCACTTGCGTGAGTACGCGCGGCAGGGTCGCCGCTTCCAGCTCGCGGAATTTCAGGTTTTTCGGGTTCTGCTGCACGTCGCTTGGCTTGGCGGTGATGCTGGTTGGATCTTTAAGAGTAATCAAACCGGCCTTGACCAGCAGCAACAGCGCCCGGCCCTCATTGGTGGCGTCATTCGGGATGGCGACGTTAGCGCCATCCGGCAGCTCGGCCAGACTTTTCAATTTGTCCGAGTACGCGCCAAACGGCTCGATGTGAACCTTGGCGACGCTGACCAGGTGCGTCCCCTTGCCCTTGTTGAACTCATCCAGATACGGCTGATGCTGGAAGAAGTTTGCGTCCATGCGCTTCTGATCAACCTGCACGTTCGGCTGAATGTAGTCATTGAAGACCTTCACGTTCAGTGTCACACCTTCTTTGGCCAGCATCGGCTTCACGAACTCGAGGATCTCGGCGTGAGGCACGGCAGTGGCCGCAACGGTCAGGCTCTCATCAGCGTGGGCAGAGAGGGCCGCTACAGCAGCGAATACAGCCAATAACTTCTTCATCTTTTTTGCTCCTGAATGCATGCGTAGGCGCATGCATCTGCCGGCCAGCGACCGGCGAATTCGGTTAACGGTGTGAGAAATGCGCGACCAGTCTGTCGCCGACGGTTTGCAGGATCTGCACCAGGACCAGCAGCAGTACGACCGTCACAAACATCACATCGTTCTGGAAACGCTGATAACCGTAGCGAATCGCCAGATCGCCAAGGCCTCCTGCACCGACCGCGCCGGCCATGGCGGTAAACGACACCAGCGCAATCGCCGTAACAGTGATGGCGGCGAGGATGCCGGGACGTGCTTCGGGCAACAGCGCTTTGATCACAATTTGTCGGGTGGTGGCGCCCATGGCCTGAATGGCCTCGATGATGCCTCTATCTACCTCACGCAGTGCTGTTTCCACGAGCCGTGCGAAGAACGGCGTAGCGCCCGCGATCAGCGGCGGCAAGGTGCCAAGGATACCCAGTGAAGTGCCGGTGATGATTTCCGTGAGCGGCATCATGACAATCAGCAGGATGATGAACGGCAGCGCACGCAGCATGTTCACGATCAAGCCTACGGTCGCGTAGACCGGCTTGTTCTCAAGCAACTGTCGCGGCGAGGTGAGAAACATCAGCACGCCAAGCGGCAAACCCAAGAGGATCGTGAATGCCAGCGAGACGCCAAGCATGGTCAGGGTGTCGCCTGTTGCGAGCCAGATTTCATACCAGTCGACGTTTGAAAACAGAGTGCTTAGGGTATCCATCAACGCAGGATCTCCATGTGAACGTCAGCTGCGGTGAAACGTGCAAACGCAGCGTCCATGTCACCGCCGGTAATGGCCAGCGTCAGTTGCCCGTAAGGCGTGTCCTTGATGCGGTCGATTCGACCCGCCAGGATGCTGTAGTCCACGCCGGTCTCGCGCGCGACGGTACCAAGTAACGGCGCGTAAGTGGCTTCACCCTGAAAGGTGAGGCGCACGATGCGGCCCTGGACGTGGGCAAAATCGCTGTTCTGCTCGTTCTCGTCGACCTGCTCGTCTTCCTGAACAAAGCGGCGTGTGGTCGGATGGCTGGGGTGCAGAAACACATCGGCCACAGCGCCCTGCTCGACGATCACGCCAGCGTCCATCACCGCCACTTGGTCACAGACGCGACGAATCACATCCATTTCGTGGGTGATCAAGACGACGGTCAGCTTTAGTTCGCGGTTGATTTCGGCCAGCAGTTGCAGCACCGACGCAGTGGTCTGCGGATCGAGAGCACTAGTGGCCTCGTCGCAGAGCAGAATTTTCGGCTTGGTCGCCAGCGCGCGTGCGATGCCGACGCGTTGCTTTTGCCCACCGGACAGTTGCGCGGGGTATTTTCTGGCGTGGTCCGAAAGGCCCACGCGTGCGAGCAACTCGGCCACACGCTGATCAATCTGTGCGCGGGACATGTCCCCGGCCAGGGTCAGCGGCATGGCCACGTTGTCGGCCACGGTCTTGGAGGACAGTAGATTGAAATGCTGGAAGATCATCCCGACCTGACGGCGAAAGCCACGAAGACCGTCGGCCTCCAGGGCGGTGACGTCGACATCATCCACCAGAATCTTGCCGCCGCTGGGCGCTTCAAGGCGGTTGATCAGGCGCAACAGGGTGCTTTTGCCCGCGCCGGAGTGGCCAATCAGACCGAACACCTGGCCGTTCTCGATGCGCAAGCTGGTGGGGTGTAACGCGGGAATTTCCCGGTTGGCGACCCGATAGGTCTTATGAACGTTTTGGAACTCGATCACGGAGCGAACCTTGTGGGGCGCGTTGAAAGATCAGCGTGGAATTCATGCACTCATCACGCTGCTGAGCGATGCCATTTCGGCTTCGGCTGGGTAAACCGGGCGCGCATTTTAGCCTGTGGAATCCTGATTGGGCCCAGCCTTCTTAGCATTTATTTCACACTGCACCTGCCGAACGGTCATATCGATGGCCGACTGTCAGTTTGACGGCGTAAATCATGGAATCGGGAAAACAAACGGAACGGCTGTTTTCATCGTCAGTCACTTACATAGCGCGTGAATTTCGCCTGGCTTATGTACGTCAGGCATTTCCGTCAACGAGCTCCTGTTGCCTCCGCCTGGAGGCGAAAAAGGAGCCGCCTGAACCGAGGAGCTTTGCCTGATGAGTAACAACACCAATCCCCCTGTCAGCCCGAATGCCAAAAGTGAGCTGGCCGGCACCGACACGCTGGACCGCGGCAATACCAACGCCAAGGTCGAAAGCCTTGAGACGTTTCGCTCCGATGCGACCGGCGAGGCTCTGCGCACCAATCAGGGCGTAAAGATCTCCGACAACCAGAACACCCTGAAAGTCGGAGCGCGCGGCCCATCGCTGCTCGAAGACTTCATCATGCGCGAGAAGATCACGCATTTTGACCATGAACGCATCCCTGAGCGCATTGTTCACGCACGCGGTACTGCGGCTCATGGTTACTTCCAGACCTACGAGAACCATTCTGCGCTGTCAAAAGCCGAGTTCCTGCGCGATCCGGGCAAGAAAACCCCGGTGTTCGTCCGGTTTTCCACTGTTCAGGGCCCACGCGGCTCTGGCGATACCGTGCGTGACGTACGCGGTTTCGCAGTGAAGTTCTACACCGGCGAAGGTAACTACGACCTGGTCGGCAACAACATGCCAGTGTTTTTCATTCAGGACGCGATCAAGTTTCCCGATTTCGTACACGCCGTGAAGCCTGAGCCCCACAACGAAATTCCTACTGGTGGTTCGGCGCACGACACGTTCTGGGATTTCGTCTCGCTGGTACCTGAATCCGCGCACATGGTGCTGTGGACCATGTCTGACCGTGCAATTCCGAAAAGCCTGCGCTCCATGCAGGGCTTCGGCATCCACACCTTCCGGATGATTAATACCGAAGGCAAATCCTCGTTCGTCAAATTCCACTGGAAGCCCAAGTACGGCACTTGCTCTTTGGTGTGGGACGAAGCGCAGAAGCTTGCCGGTAAAGATACCGACTTCCATCGCCGCGATCTGTGGGAGTCCATCGAGATGGGCGACTACCCGGAATGGGAACTGGGCGTGCAGATCGTCGCCGAGGAAGACGAGCACAAGTTCGACTTCGACCTTCTGGACCCTACCAAAATCATCCCGGAAGAGCTGGTCCCGGTAACGCCGCTGGGCAAAATGGTGCTCAATCGCAACCCGGACAACTACTTCGCCGAGACTGAGCAGGTCGCTTTTTGCCCAGGCCACGTCGTGCCGGGTATCGACTTCTCTAACGACCCATTGCTGCAAGGGCGTCTGTTTTCCTACACCGATACGCAGATCAGCCGATTGGGTGGGCCTAACTTTCACGAGATCCCGATCAACCGTCCGGTGTCGCCGAACCACAACAACCAGCGTGATGCGCAGCACCGCACCACCATCGACAAAGGTCGTGCTTCCTACGAGCCCAACTCGATCGACGGCGGCTGGCCGAAAGAAACCCCTGCCGGTCCGCAGGATGGTGGCTTCGAGACGTATCCGGAGCGCGTAGAAGCGCACAAAGTGCGTGAGCGCAGCCCTTCGTTCGGCGACCACTTCTCCCAAGCCACGCTGTTCTTCAACAGCATGAGCGAGCACGAGAAAGAGCACATCATCGCGGCCTATAGCTTCGAGTTGGGCAAGGTGGAGCGTGAGTACATTCGTGCCCGTCAGGTGAACGAGATTCTCGCGAATATCGACCTTACCCTGGCTCAACGTGTCGCTGCGAACCTTGGTCTGCCAGCGCCATCGGCACCGACCGTACAAGCGCAAAGCACGGGCAAACTGACTGTCGACAAGTCGCCACTCCTGAGTCAGGCGAATCTGCTGCCCGCCGACATTGCTTCGCGCAAAGTGGCCATCCTGGTTGCCAATGGTGTGGACGATAAAGCCGTAGCCACCATGAAGGCGGCACTGGAAGCTGAAGGCGCACACGCCAAGGTCCTCGGCCCGACGTCCGCACCGGTCAAAACGGCGAGCGGCGCTCCGTTGGCGGTTGATGCTTCCATGGAAGGTTTGCCATCTGTCGCGTTTGACGCGGTGTTCATCCCGGGTGGCGATGCATCGATTCAGGCCCTGAGCGGCGACGGCGTAGCGCTGCACTATGTCCTTGAGGCCTACAAGCACCTCAAAGCCATTGCTTACGCAGGTGACGCACAGAAGCTGATTGACCTGCTGCGCCTGGAAGCTGATGCCGGCTTGCTGGCCGTTTCTGACAGCGCTTCGTTCAAAGCGTTTTTCACAGCCATCCAGCAACACCGGGTGTGGGCTCGTGAGCCAAAAGCGAAGGCCATTCCTGCGTAACTTGCAGGAGTAGCGCGTAACAAAAAAGGCGTTGCCCGCGAGGGCAGCGCCTTTCTTTTGATCAAAAATCGATCAGAGCTGAGCGGGCTTCAAGACAATCTTCGCCGGCTCGGTGCGCTCGATTACACGTTGCATTTGCAGCTCGAAATCCGGGTTGATCTTCCCGACGCGCTTGGTCAATAACGTAGCCAACCACGGATAATCGTCCGTTCGAGGTACCTGCACTGTAACGGCGCAGTTGAACGCAGTGACATCTTCGGCAATGTCGCTGAGCTGCCGGCGCAACTGCTTCATGTCGTTGATCTTCAGATCGATGGTTGTGCTCTCCGCACTCGGGTCGATCACCCGGGCTTTGCGTTTCGCCTCCGCTGCTCGCAGCTCGGCTTCTGCCTTTTCAAGCTCGGCTTTCCGTGCATTGGCGATAGCGCCGTTGACGCCGCTGGTCAGCGCGGGCGCTTTGGGCATCAATGCGCGAGCACGGCTCAGTGCAGTGGCGGCGGCGTTCATGTCGCCTTTCTGCAGCACGATCTGACTGCGGCTCAGATACGCCTCGGCCAGCTGACGCTGGTATTGCTCGAGTCGAGGATCATCCGGGGATTTACTTTGCAGCGCGGCCAACTGATCTTCGGCAGTCGCCAGTTCGCTGCTTGCGATATTTTGTTCCAGCTGCTGATAGGCGTCGGGCGCAGCCACAGGTGCAGGCTGCTCCACAGGCTTGCTCTGGCAAGCGCTCATCAGGATGGAAAATGCAGCAAGCAGCAGATAACGGGATGCGTACGGCTTCATTCCTGCGATTCTCTATTTGCGCAAAAAACGAGCAAGTCTACACATAAGTGACCTGCACCGAAAATAACTGATCAGCACCGGGGCTGGGCAAGCGTCATTGCACATTGCCGCTATTCGATTATTGCGGAGTATGACTCTGCTTGCCACCCAAGGTTCTACCGCTTGGGCAAAAGGAAGCTAAGCAGAAACAGCGTAGCTGCCGAAACCACGATAGACGGGCCCGCCGGTGTGTCCTTGAACCAGGACAATGCCAGTCCGGCGCACACTGCGACCACCCCGATGAGGCTCGCCCCCAGCGCCATCTGCTCGGGAGAGCGGGCGTGACGCTGTGCCGCAGCAGCGGGAATGATCAGCAGCGAGGTGATCAACAGCACGCCGACGATTTTCATGGCCACTGCGATGACCACGGCGATCAGCAGCATCAATGTCATGCGCAGAGCGGCTACCGGGAGCCCTTCGACCGTTGCCAGCTCTTCATGCACAGTGATTGCCAGCAAGGGGCGCCAAAGCGCACAGATCAGAATCAGGACCAAGGCGCTGCCTGCCAGAATCCACGCCAGATCATTTGGACTGATGGCCAGCAGGTCGCCGAACAGATAACCCATCAAGTCAATCCGCACGTCACGCATGAAACTCAAGACCACCAGCCCCAATGACAAGGTGCTGGGCGCCAAAATGCCCAGCAGCGTGTCCGAAGCAAGCGGCTGACGCTGCTGCAGTGTGACCAGCAAGACCGCCAGCAGCAGGCAACCCGCAGTCACGGCGATGGTCGGGCTGACGTCCAGCAAAAAGCCCAGTGCCACGCCGAGCAAAGCGGCATGGGACAGCGTGTCGCCGAAATAAGCCATGCGTCGCCACACCACGAACGACCCCAGAGGGCCGGCTACTACGGCCAGCGCGAGGCCTGCGAACAAGGCGTAAAGAAGAAAATCAGCCATGCTTGCAGCTGTCCCCGTGATCGTGATCGTGATTATGGTTATGAACGTTATCGTGAGCCGCCGCGGGTTGGCAGACTTCGCCATGCAGGTCGTGCGCGTGATCGTGATGATGGTGATAAATCGCCAGGCTGGGCGCATGGTGGCCGAACAGCTCAACGAATGCCGGATCGTTACTGACCTGCTCGGGATGCCCGGAGCAGCAAACGTGGCGATTCAGGCAGACCACCTGATCGGTAGTGCTCATGACCAGATGCAAATCATGGGACACCATCAGCACGCCGCACCGATGACGGTTGCGCAGCTGAGTGATCAGGGCATACAGCTCGGCCTGCCCGGCGACATCCACACCCTGTACGGGCTCATCGAGCACCAACAGTTCCGGCTTTCGCAGCAGCGCTCGCGCCAGCAAGACGCGCTGCATCTCGCCGCCCGAAATGCCTTGCAGCGGACTGTCGATAACCCGTTCTGCGCCCACCTCGATCAGCGCCGCGCGCGCGGTGTCCCGATCGACGCCGGGCACCAGTCGCAGAAAGCGCAGGACTGACAACGGTAGCGTGGCGTCGATATGCAGCTTCTGCGGCATGTAGCCAATGCGCAATTTAGGCTTGCGCCAGATCTCGCCCGAGTCGGGTTTGAGCAGACTGAGAACTGCACGCACCAGCGTGGTTTTGCCTGCGCCGTTAGGACCGATCAGCGTGACTATTTCGCCGGAACTGACACTCAGCTGGATATTTTCAAGCACGCTCTGACCGGCGCGACTCACGCTGACGTCTTTCAGGCGGATCAACGCGTCGCTCATCAGGCGGCCTTGCACCCGGCGCAAACGCCTACGACTTCGACAGTCTGAGCCTCGACGTCAAACCCGACCTCGTTGGCAGCGTCCACAATGGCCGAACTGATGGCGCCGTGTTGCAGCTCGATAGCGGCGTGGCATTCGCGGCAAATCAAAAATTGCCCCTGATGCGCATGGGTCGGGTGGTTGCAGCCGGCGAACGCGTTCAATGACGCAATGCGGTGCACCAAGCCGTTTTCCAGAAGGAAGTCCAGCGCGCGGTACACCGTAGGCGGCGCAGCGCGACGGCCATCTTCTTCGCTGAGCACGGCAAGGATGTCGTAGGCGCCCAAAGGCTTGTGGCTTTGCCAGACCAGCTCCAATACGCGACGGCGCAAGGCGGTCAGGCGCAAGCCTTTGCCCGCGCACAGCGAGTCGGCTTCAGTGAGTGCACTGTGCACGCAGTGAGAGTGATCATGGGGGCGACTGGCCAGGGGTGTTTTAGACATGAGCGGCGACGGCTTTTGAGAGAGACGTTATTATGTTACCCGTTCCTGCCCCCATGAGTGGTTATCGTGTCCCGACTTTTTTTACTTTTTGTCGTATTTATTACCGGTTTCGCCTCCATCGCTCCCGCCCAGGCTGATGTCCGCGTGCTGACCAGTATCAAACCGCTGCAGCTGATCGCTGCTGCAGTGCAGGATGGCATTGCAGTCCCTGAAGTCCTGCTTCCGCCGGGCGCCTCCCCGCATAATTACGCGCTGCGCCCTTCCGACGTACGGCGGGTACAAGACGCTGATTTGCTCTACTGGATTGGCCCGAATATGGAGACCTTCCTGCCTCGCGTCCTGACCGGGCGCAGCAAGCCTTCCGTTCCGGTCGAGTCGCTGACGGGCATGCATCTGCGGCATTTCACGGCCAGCGATGATCATCACCATGATGACGAAGGTGACGAGCATGACCACGACCACAAGCCGGGTAGCGTCGATGCGCACTTGTGGTTGTCTTCCGCCAATGCGCGAGTGATCGCTGCGAAGATGGCGGCTGACTTGAGCGAAGCGGACCCGGCCAATGCGGCCCGTTACGAGAGCAACGTAAAAGCGTTCGATGCACGCCTTGATACAGTGGATGCCCAGATCAAACAGCGGGTTGCAGGTATCTCGGGCAAGCAATATTTCGTGTTCCATGAAGCATTCGATTATTTCGAAGAGGCTTATGGGCTCAAACATGCAGGTGTGTTTGCAGTGAGCAGCGAGGTTCAACCGGGCGCTCAGCACGTTGCTGCCATGCGTGCGCGTCTGACGGAGTTTGGTAAAACCTGCGTGTTCAGCGAGCCGCCCCTGCGTCCTCGTCTTGCCGACACATTGAGTGCCGGCCTGCCGGTGAAACTGGCCGAGCTGGACGGTTTAGGCGGCTACACCCCCGCCACTGCGCAGGGTTACGAGCAGTTGCTGAGCAAGTTGGCGGATGACCTGGCGGGGTGCCTGGAGAGTCTTTGACTTCTGGGCCAACGCCTAGGCGAGCCAGCTCTCTGCCACAGTTGAAGCATTGACCCTGTGGGAGTGAGCTTGCTCACGAGGCTTTTAAGACCCTTACAACGCAAACGGCAACGGAATGTGCGTTTCCTGGCGCTGCTCCAGGCGTTTGCGGAATTCGTCGGGATCGTGAATCAAAACGTCCTGGCCGGCGAAGGTCTCAGCGGCAATCAGCCGCGACAGCCAGAATCGCACGCAGCCGACTCTCAGCATGGTCGACCACAGCTCGGCTTCGGCGGCAGTGAATGGCCTCAGTGCGGCATAAGCCCCAAGAAAAGCCCGCGCTCGCGGCGCGTCTATGGTCCCGTTTTCAAACGAACACCAGTCATTCACGGCAATGGCGATGTCATAGAGCATCGGGCCGGAGCAGGCATTGTAGAAATCGATCACTCCCGTCAGGTGGGTGCCTTCAAACAACGTGTTGTCGCGGAACAGGTCGGCATGCAGGTTGGCCCTTGGCAGCGCCATGATGGCCGGCTTGCGACGCTGTATCTCTTCGAGCGCCTTGGTCAGCAGCGCGCCCTGTGCCGAGTCCAGATGCGAGATGAAGTTACTGCCCTCCTCCAGCATCCAGTCCAGGCCGCGGTCGGTTTTGCGCTCGATGGTTTGAGTGCGAGTCGCTAGGTGCATATGCGCCATGAACTCACCGATTTGCACGCAGTGCTGAGTGTTGGGCTCGGCAGGGTGTTTGCCGGACAGGCGCGGTTGAAGCAATGCGGGTTTGCCTTTCAGCTCGCGCAGGGCCTTGCCCTCGGTGGTGCGCAGCGCGTAGGGGACGGGCAGCTTGGCATCGTGCAAGACATCCAGCAGCTCGATGAAGAAGGGCATTTCCTGAACCGGCCCGCGTTCGACCAGCGTCAGCACAAACTCACCCTGTTCCAGGCTGATGAAGAAATTGGTGTTTTCACTTCCAGCGGCGATGCCCTGAAAATCCCGCAGGGCGCCAAGCCCGTAAGGGGCAAGAAAAGCTTCCAGCTCGGGGCGAGCCAGAGGAGTAAAAACGGACATAGAAGACTGCCAGCAAGAGAGTGAATGTAAGGCGTTACCAGCTGAATATTACCCACTGAGGTATCAGCATGTCCGGCTGATCCGAACGTATGAATTGACCGCTTGTACCGTCGGCACGCACCAGATAATAAGGCTTGCCGTGCTTTGGCGTGATCTTCACCGCGTAAACGAATCCGTTCGCGCGGTACTCTTGAACAAAATCATCGCCGCTCTGACGAATGGTGACGTCTGGCTCGGCCGAGGGCGCCTCGTCATCTGCGGCAAGCGCCAGCGACGAGCAGGCGAGCAACCCGCCGACCAGTAACAGGCGATTGAGCGCGCGCATGATAACCTTGTGCCTTTGTCGTTAACGGTCCACGCATTCTAGCGCCGACCCCGCCGAAAAGGTTGATCTTGCACATGAGTCTCGCGCCCCTCGTCCTGGTGGACGGTTCTTCTTACCTGTACCGCGCTTTCCACGCGCTGCCGCCGCTCACGACCTCCAAGGGCCTGCCAACCGGTGCGGTCAAGGGCGTGCTCAACATGCTCAAGAGCTTGCGCAGGCAATATCCTGACAGTCCGTTTGCCGTTGTCTTTGACGCCAAGGGCGGAACGTTCCGCGATGAGCTGTACGGCGAGTACAAAGCCAACCGCCCGAGCATGCCGGATGACATGCGCGTGCAGATCGACTTCCTGCACAACTGCGTCAGAGGCCTGGGCTATCCGCTGTTATGCGTTGAAGGTGTTGAGGCCGACGATGTGATCGGCACACTGGCGCGCAGCAGTGCGGCGGCGGATCGACCGGTGGTGATCTCCACGGGCGACAAGGACATGGCGCAATTGGTCGACGGCCACATCACGCTCGTCAATACCATGACCGGCAGCGTGCTGGACGTTGCCGGAGTGAAAGAGAAATTCGGCGTCGGGCCCGAGCACATCATCGATTACCTGGCATTGATGGGCGACAAGGTCGACAACATTCCTGGCGTTCCCGGCGTCGGTGAGAAAACCGCGGCGGGCCTGCTGGTCGGCATCAATGGCGGTTTGAAAGAGCTCTACGACAACCTCGACAAGATTCCGGCATTGCCGCTTCGGGGGGCTAAGTCGTTGCCCGCCAAGCTGGAAGAGCATCGGGAGATGGCCTTCCTCTCCTACCAGCTGGCGACCATCAAGATTGACGTGCCGCTGGACATCGAGCTCGACGCTCTGCATTGCGGCGAGCCTGATCGGGAAGCGTTGATGGCGCTGTATACCGAGCTCGAATTCAAAAGCTGGATCACCGACCTGCAGCGTGAAGCGCGAGAAGAAGGCGCCGAAATTGTGCCTGCTGCCGAGCCGGCGCCGATCATCGAGGCCAAATACGAGCTCATTCTTGAGCAGACGCAGTTTGACGACTGGTTGAAGAAGCTTGAGGCGGCGCAGTTGTTCGCTTTCGTGGTGCAGAGCAATGGGGTAGATGCACAGCGCGCTCAAATCGTCGGGCTGTCCTTCGCGATCAAAACTCACGAGGCGTGTTACATCCCGCTCACCCATTCTTATATGGGTGTGCAGCAACAGCTCGATCGTGATGAGGTGCTCAAAGCCGTCAAGCCCATGCTGGAAGACGCAAGCAAGATCAAAGTCGGGCAGCACGCCAAGTTTGCCATCAACCTTTTGGCCAACTGCGCAATCGACGGCGACCAGAGCCAGGGCATCCACGTACAGGGCGTCAAATTCGACACGATGCTCGAATCCTACGTGCTCGACTCTACGGCGACGCGCCATGACCGTGACAGCCTCGTTGCCAAGTACCTGGCTCACACGCCGGTCAACTTCCAGGACATCGCAGGCAAAGGCGCGAAACAGCTGAGTTTCGACCAGATCGCACTGGAGCAGGCCGGCACCTACGCAGCTGAAGAGGTGGACCTGACGCTGCGTTTGCACGAGGTGCTGCAAGAGAAGCTGGCCAAGACGCCGACTCTGGCGCCGGTGCTCGACGATATCGAAATGCCGCTCATGCCTGTGCTGGCGCGTATAGAACGGCAAGGCGCGCTGGTCGACGCCAACCTGCTGGGCAACCAAAGCGTCGAGCTGGGCAACAAGATGACCGAGCTTGAGCGCGAAGCGTTTGCCATCGCCGGTGAGGAATTCAACCTCGGCTCGCCCAAGCAACTCGGTGTGATTCTTTACGAAAAGCTTGGCATGCCGATCATCAGTAAAACCGCCACCGGCCAGCCATCAACGGCTGAAGCGGTGCTCGCGGAACTGGCCGAGCAGGATTATCCGCTGCCCAAGGTGCTGATGCAGTACCGCTCGATGAGCAAACTGAAAAGCACCTACACCGATCGACTGCCGGAACAGATCAACCCGCGCACCGGCCGAATCCACACCTCCTATCATCAGGCGGTGGCGGTCACCGGGCGTCTGTCGTCCAGCGACCCAAACCTGCAAAACATCCCGATTCGCACGGCCGAAGGCCGCCGCATTCGGCAGGCATTCGTTGCCCCAGCGGGCTACAAGCTGCTGGCAGGGGACTACTCGCAGATCGAGTTGCGGATCATGGCGCATCTGGCCAAGGACGAAGGTTTGCTGCATGCCTTCCGCAACGACCTGGACGTACACCGTGCGACGGCGGGCGAGGTCTTCGGCGTCGAGTTACCTGACGTGACCAACGACATGCGCCGCAGCGCCAAGGCGATCAACTTCGGCCTTATCTATGGCATGAGCGCATTCGGCCTGGCCAAGCAGATCGGCGTCGATCGCAAGCAATCGCAGGCGTATGTGGATCGCTATTTCGCGCGCTACCCCGGCGTATTGAATTACATGGAGCGCACGCGGACTCAGGCTGCCGAGCAAGGTTATGTCGAGACCATCTTCGGTCGCCGCTTGTACTTGCCGGACATCAATGCCAAGAACCAGGCGTTGCGCAAAGGTGCCGAGCGCATGGCAATCAACGCACCAATGCAAGGCACGGCGGCCGACATCATCAAGCGCGCAATGGTCGCCGTGAACGGATGGCTGGACGCTTCAGGTCTGGATGCGCGGGTCATTCTGCAAGTGCACGACGAATTGGTTCTGGAAGTGCGCGAGGATCTGGTCGAGCAGATCAGCCAGGACATCCGCGTACACATGAGCGGCGCGGCCGAGCTGGACGTGCCGCTGTTGGTCGAAGTGGGCGTAGGCAATAATTGGGATGAGGCCCACTAAAACGGCTTGTCGTTTCGATTCTTCGCGGAATCGGAACTGCGCCAGGCACTAAATTTCCGCCGGTTTTGAACTTCGGCGGACTAATCCCGGTCTGAGGTTGCGAATGGCTCAAGCAGCCATTCAAGCTCCTATGTTGTGTTAAGTGTTGGCAGATATCCGGAACCCTTCCGAGGGGGCTGGACTTAGACCCCGAACTTCCCCTCCCCACATGAAGTCCGGGGTTTTTTTTGCCCGCGATTCAGGCCGCGGGGGCCTTGTCTTCCAGCTCCATCCAGTCCGCCAGTACGGTGTAGGCCTCTTCGAGCCCCATGCGCTTGGGCGCGGAAAACAGCTGAATGGTGACGGTGTCGCCCCAGCCACGATGGATCTCCGACTGGACCTTGAGCAGTGTATTTTTAGCGGCACCAAAAGTCAGTTTGTCCGCCTTGGTCAGCAGAATGTGCATCGGCATGCCGCTGGCGATGGCCCAGTCGAGCATCAGCAGGTCGAAGTCGGTCATCGGGTGGCGAATGTCCATCATCAGGATCAACCCCTTCAGACTCTCGCGGCTGCCCAGATACGCTTCGAGGTGGCGCTGCCAATGCTGCTTGAGCGGAATAGGCACCTTTGCGTAACCATAACCCGGCAAATCGACCAGACGGCGGTCATCGTCCAGGCTGAAGAAATTCAGCAGCTGAGTACGCCCGGGTGTCTTCGAGGTGCGCGCGAGACTGGCGTGAGTCAGGGTATTCAGCGCGCTGGACTTGCCCGCGTTGGAGCGGCCGGCGAAGGCGACTTCAAAGCCTTCGTCGTCCGGGCATTGATCGACTTTGGCAGCGCTGAGCATGAACTTGGCTTGTTGGCACAGGCCAAGAATTGGGTTTTTGAGTTGCATGGGATATCCGGTGAGGGCGTTGCGGCGTGCGCGGCAACGGGGTGTCGTTTTCCGTTCAATGGACGCGAGTATATAATGCCGCAGATTTCATGTATGCCTCGTCACCCCCGCAAAGGTGCTGCTGAAGCGAACCGCGTCCGGCATTTGCATCAAAACCTTCACCGATAAGCCGCGCGCGACAGGCAGTCACGAAGGCGGCGCCTTTGGTCGCATCGGATCAGCCCATGAACTTACCTCTTTCGAGCCTGCTGTTGATTCTGTGCATGAGCGGATTCGTGCAGGCAGGTGAGTCTGCAACGGCCGACCCCGTTGCCGGCCAGTCTAAAACAGTCGTATGTGGCGCCTGTCATGGTCCCGACGGCAACAGCTTGGTGCCTGTTTTCCCGAACCTCGCAGGCCAGGGTGAGCGCTATTTGCTCAAGCAGTTGCATGAAATCCGCGACGGCAAGCGTGTTGTGCCGGAGATGACCGGCCTGCTGGTTTCGCTTACGGAACGTGACCTTGCTGACATTGCCGCTTACTACGCTGGTCAGAAGGCAAAGCCCGTCGAGGCTGACCCCGATCTCGCTGCGCAAGGCGAGGCGCTTTTTCGCGGCGGCAAGCTTGAGCAGGGCACGCCGGCTTGCATCGGATGTCATTCCCCAAACGGCGCAGGCATTCCGGGCGCGGGGTTTCCACAGTTAAGCGGCCAGCATTCCGCGTACATCAAAAAACAGCTCACGGCCTTTCGCGATGGAGAGCGGACCAATGATGGCGAGACTCAGGTCATGCGCACCATTGCCTCCAAGCTGAGCAACGGAGACATCGAAGCCTTGGCAGCTTTCATTCAGGGTCTTGAATGACCGGTCGAGCAACGGGTCTTGCGCACACGGTTTGTCACATAATCCCACGCAGTCCTGCCCGGACGGGCCAAAAAGGGTAGCGAACGGCTGCTCTTTTTTATGGCCGCAGGCGTTACACTTGCGACCTCGTATCGCCTCGGCCGGTCGAACTGCGTCCACCGAGGTGACCTTCCATGCCCAGGAGTTAAGCATGCGTAATCTGATTCTCAGCGCCGCTCTGATTTTTACCAGCCTGTTCGGTCTGACCGCTCAAGCAGCAGAGCCTATCGAAGCCGGCAAACAGTACGTCGAGCTGAAAAGCGCTGTTCCTGTTTCCGAGCCAGGCAAAATCGAAGTTGTCGAGATGTTCTGGTACGGCTGCCCGCACTGCTACGCATTCGAGCCAGTCATCAATCCATGGGCCGAAAAACTTCCCGCTGACGTCCACTTCATCCGCGTTCCTGCCATGTTTGGTGGCCCTTGGGACGCCCACGGTCAGCTCTTCATTACCCTCGACACCATGGGTGTGGAAAAGAAAGTTCACACTGCCGTGTTCGACGCGATTCAGAAAGGCGGCAAGCGTCTGACCGATCCGAACGACATGGCCGAATTCGTCGCTACTCAAGGCGTCGACAAGACCAAGTTCCTCGAAACGTTTAACTCGTTCGCTGTGAAGGGCAAGATCGCTCAGTACAAGGAACTGGCCAAGAAGTACGAGATCACTGGCGTTCCGACCATGATCGTCAATGGCAAATACCGCTTTGACCTGGGCACTGCCGGTGGTCCTGAGCAAGCGCTGCAGGTGGCCGATCAATTGATCGCCAAAGAGCGCGCGACGCTGACCGCCAAGTAAGCGCTGGCCATGGCGCGCTGGGGAACTACTGAACGTGTCGTTGCCCGGCACGCAGCAAAAATCAATGAGCGTCATCTTCTCGAAACAGGGTTGCCGGCGGACGGCCGGCTTCGCCTGCTCAGCTTCAATATCCAAGTCGGCATCAGCACCGAGCGTTATCGGCACTACCTGACCCGGGGTTGGCAGCACTTGCTGCCGCACAACGGTCGAGCCGGCAACCTGCAGAAGATCGGCGATCTGCTGCGTGATTATGATCTGGTCGCGTTGCAGGAAGCCGATGGCGGCAGCATCCGCTCAGGCTACGTCAATCAAGTCGAACACCTCGCTCAACTCGGCTCCTTTCCCTACTGGCATCAGCAGCTGAACCGCAACCTCGGGCGCCTGGCCCAGCACAGTAACGGCGTGCTCAGCCGACTGCGTCCCTGGGACATCGAAGATCACCCGTTGCCCGGGCCCAAAGGGCGAGGCGCCATTCTGGTTCGTTTCGGTGAAGGTCCTGATGCTTTGGTCGTGGTCGTCATGCACCTCGCGCTCGGCGCCCGGACCCGAACGCTGCAGCTGGCTTACATTCGCGAGCTGATTGGCGGGTACCGGCATCAGGTGCTCATGGGTGACATGAACACCCATGCCACTGATCTGCTGGAAACCTCGCCGCTACGGGATCTGGGCTTGCTGGCTCCGCAAATCGAAGCGACCTTTCCAAGCTGGCGCCCGCAGCGGTGCCTTGATCACATTCTTCTGAGCCCCACTCTGACCCTTGAAAAGGTCCAGGTGCTGGCTCAGCCCATCTCCGATCATCTGCCCGTCGCGGTGGAGATTCGCTTGCCGGCCTCATTAATCGGTGACTCCCTGCCGATAACAAGCACATCTCCTCGCGGACCTGTGGAATGACCGACGAAGCGCAGCGCTGGAAAGAAAAGTACCTCAAGAGCATCGAGCAGCAAGACAAACTGGAGCGGCGCTGGAACGCGCGGCTCGATTTGCTGCGTCGAGGCCTGGTGCGCAGCAGCCTGGCGGCCGAAGGTGCCGACAAGGCGGTCGATCAGTGCATGAAAGAAATGCGCGAAATCGTTCGCAAGGACGATATGGACGCAGGGTTGGCGGCCCTGATTCCGCGGCTGGAAAAAGCCGTGCTGGATTCCGAGCAGCGTCGGGAACAGCGTGTTGAGCAAATGGGCACCGCGTTGACCTCTCTAGTGGCGCAGCTACAGGCATTGCCGCTGCCAAAGGAAGTCAGCAAACCACTCAAGCGGTTCGCCAAAAGTCTTGAGGATCGTATTACTCAGGCACGCGAGCTGCCGCTCCTGCTGAGCGAGTTGAGCGGTCTTCAGGGCCAGGCGCTGTCCCAGATCGAACACCCTGACGAGGCGTCCCGGCCCGGTTTATTGCAGCGATTGTTCGGCAGTCATCGCGAGCCAACCGGCGATGATGAACACACCGCTGAACGACCTGCTGCCATCACCGAACCAGTCCCGCTCGTTTCGCCCGCCGTGCCCGCGTCTGACTCGGTCATTGAGGGAGCCCCGACCGCCCAGGACGCTGGCGTGGCTGTCGACAGCGCGCCGCTGGCCCTTTCGTCGGCTCAAGCCCCCGAGCCTGTCAGCGCCGATAGCCCGGCTGAAGCCTCACCCCCCGTGGCCATGAGCATGCAGGAGAGCGCCCCTGAAGGCGATGCGCCCGATCCAGGGCGCAGCCCCGAAGACCGCCCTTCTCAACCCTCCGCGACAGAGCCTGCGCCTGAAAAAGCAAGCGAACCGTTAGAGCAGGACGTTCCGGCGTCGGTTGAAGAGCCCGCTCTGGCGACTGCCGAGACGGACGCCGGCGACGATGACCCGGGTGACGATCAGCTCGACGACGATGACCTGAACGTCAATGAGCCTGAAAATGCCGCCGAAGAGGAAGGCCCCTATGCGCTGCCCTCGTCGCCCGAGCCCAGCTACAGCTCTGTCGCCGCCCACATCGAAGAAACGCTCCTGGGCCTGCTCGATGAGTTGACGCTGCCCGAGCATCATCGTCCACAAGCTGAGGCTATGCGTGCTCGGCTTGAACACGGACTGAACTGGTACGAACTGCTGCCGATTCTTGATGACCTGGCTGTGTTGATGCTGGCCATCACCGACAGCGGGCAACATGAATTCGAGGCTTATCTCAAGCAGCTCAACGAGCGCCTCGAGTCTTTTCAGAGCAACTTGCTGGCCGCCAGCGAAGGCCATGCAGATCAGCAGTCTGCCTCGCGTCAACTGGACCACCAGCTGCGCGAACACGTAGACGACTTGCAAACCAGCGTGCAGCAAGCAGCGGATCTCACCAGTTTGAAGCAGGTTCTGGAGAATCGGCTTGAGGGGCTGATCGGCACCATGGATGAACATCAGCAGCAGCGTGATCAGCGCGAACAGGAGGTCGCAACGCGCCTTCAATCCCTCGCCAGCCGTGTTGCGACGATGGAGCAGGAAGCACTGGGTTTCCGTGCTCATCTGGAAGAGCAACGGCAAAGAGCATTGATCGACACGTTGACAGGCCTGCCAAACCGGGCGGCCTGGAATGAACGGCTTGAGCATGAAATCGATCAGTTGCAGAGAAAGCCCTCAAGCTTATTGCTCGGCATCCTGGATCTGGATCACTTCAAGCGCATCAACGATGGTTACGGCCATTTGGCGGGGGATAAAGTTCTCAAGATCATTGCTGGCCAGCTGCGACAACGTTTGCGGGCTTCGGATTTCATTGCGCGCTTTGGCGGTGAAGAATTTGTACTGCTATTGCCCACCACGCCGATGGATGAGGGAATGGCACTGTTGGAGCGCCTGCGTGAGGGCATCGAGCAGTGCCCGTTTCACTTCAAAGGCGAGCGAGTGACGGTCACGGTCTCGATGGGGATCACGTTATTCCGTCCGGGTGAGCGCAGCGACGGGGTGCTAAAACGCGCGGATCAAGCGCTTTACCGTGCGAAGCATGAGGGCCGCAATCGGATCGAACAAGGCTGAGGCTGTCCACGGGTCGCATGAACGCATGCATGTGGTTTTTGAATGCGTTCGCGGCGTTACGTTACACTGTTGCATTAATTTCCTACGCGTCGTGCCGCCATGAAGTTTATTGTTGCTCCGATCCTGCTCATGCTGCTGACCGCGTGTAGCAGTGGTCCAGCGTTTGACACCAGCCACCCCTCGGTGAACTACGACAGTCGTGCGCAGTTTGTAGTGGTCCATTACACGTCTGCGTCGCTGGACCGTTCATTGGAGTTGCTGACCCATGGTGAGGTCAGTGCGCACTACCTGATCGGCGACGGCCCAGCGACGGTCTATAAGCTGGTCGACGAGTCTCAGCGCGCGTGGCATGCCGGAGAGAGTGAGTGGGACGGTCGAACCTGGCTCAACTCAAGCAGCATCGGCATCGAAATCGTCAATCCCGGGTACCGCGACACGCCGACCGGGCGGCTGTGGTATCCCTACAGCGAAGCACAGATCCAGAAGCTCATCGTTTTGCTCAAAGACATCGTCAAGCGCAATCATATCGAGCCGCGGCATGTTATCGGCCACAGCGACATCGCCCCGCTTCGCAAGCTCGATCCGGGGCCGCTGTTTCCCTGGAAACGGCTGGCGCAGGAAGGTTTGGGGATATGGCCGGATGAGCAACAAGTGGCCCAGCGCCAGGCCCAATTCATGGGTATCGTCCCAAGTGTCGTCTGGTTCCAGCAGCAATTGGCGCTATTGGGTTATCCAACACCGCAGACCGGAGAGCTGGACATTGCGACTCGGCACGTGCTGGCAGCCTTTCAAATGCATTACCGACCACAAAAATTTGACGGTGAGCCGGATCTGCAAAGTGCAGCTATGCTGCAAGTACTTAACCTCAGGCACTAAATTCCCCTAGCTGTCTGTGTTCATCGGGCTATTTCCACGCTTGTTGCCGCACCTCAAGGTTTCTCGAACCGAAAGCCATCTGGATGACTGTTGATGTTCACGGCGACGCCGCCACTGCGCTCTTTCATTTACCGCCCATGGCTTCTGGCTTTACTGGCCGCGGTGCTGAGCGCGGCCGTCTTGCTGGTGGGCAGTTTTGGCCTGGCAATGCACCAGGCCCGGCAGGACGAGCGGGCGCAGATGAACGCCCAGGGCGAGCGATTTCTCGTCCGTCTGGAGCAGCTTTTCGGTCAGCTCAGGGCCGGGCTCGATCAACTGGAAGCTCAGCCTTTGCGAGGCTGCAGCCCCGAGATGATCGAGCAGTTGAGGCAGGTCAATTCCCGCTACCGCTTTATCTACGAAGTGGCGTATGTCACCGAGCGCCAGTTCTGCTCAAGCTGGACCCGTCAAAGCCTGATCGGCAAAGCAAGGCCAGCGGACATTCGCGGCCCCACCTACGACTATTGGTTGAACACTTCAACGCAGCCTGACGATAACCTCGCTTCATTGATGCTGGGTCGTGGAGATTTTCGAGTAACGACCTCCCGCGGGCACCTCACGGACGTGGTCGATTTACCCGCAGGGGGCAGCCTGGTCGTTTTACTCGACCATGGCACCAAAGCGGTCCCAGTCCTGGGACCTGCCCAAAAATGGCCCCCTACCCCCGACTGGGCTCCCTACTCTGACGCAACGTTGATGACGACCCAGGACAAGCTCGTCTACCGGATGCCGACTCAAAGCCCCGAATATCAGCTCGTTCTGATTACCCCGCGCAGTGGCCTGCAACAGAAGATCACCGGCGCGTGGTGGCTGTTGGTGCCCACGAGCCTGCTGATTTCCCTGTGCATCGGGATTCTCGTCCTGCAACTGGTGCGTCAGCGGCAATCGTTGGGCGGCGAGCTGCACGGCGCGCTGCGTCGAGGCGAGCTGAAGGTTTTGTATCAGCCAATATTCGATCTCAACACCCGGCTGTGCGTTGGCGCTGAAGCGCTGGTGCGCTGGCGCAGACCCGACGGTACGCTGACCAGCCCCGACCTGTTCATTCCGCTGGCGGAGAACACCGGGCAGATCCGTCAAATCACCGACTTCGTCCTTCAGCAGCTGCTGGAGCAGTTGGGGCACCTGTTGCGGGCAAATCCCCATTTGTACGTGTCAGTGAATCTGGCAGCCTGTGATGTCATCGCCCCTCGCATCGGCAGGGTTACCGCCAAGCTCCTTGCGCTGCACCGTGTGGCACCGCGACAGATCGCATTTGAAGTGACCGAGCGCGGCCTCGTGGATGTCGTCGTTGCGCGTAATCATCTGCAAGCGTTACGCGACCGGGGGCACCAAGTGCTCATCGATGACTTTGGAACCGGCTACTGCAGTCTGGCCTACCTGCAAACCCTGCCGGTGGACTGCCTGAAAATCGACAAGGCATTCATCGACGCGCTGGGCCACGATGCAGCCAGCAGCGGCGTGGCGCCCCACATCATCCGCATGGCTCATGCGCTGCAGCTGAAGGTGATTGCCGAGGGCATCGAATTCGAGTCTCAGGCGCTGCTGCTCAAGAGCGAAGGAGTGATTTATGGCCAGGGCTGGCTGTTTGCACGACCATTGACTGCGACCAAGTTCATCGAGTTGGTGATTGGTGGCAGGCGCAGCGGCGGCCGCCGTACGGATGATGTGGCCTAGGTCTTCAAGTCGGCGTTAAAGCGGTAGTGCCATATAGAACTGCGTGCCCTGCCCAGGCCGTGAATAGACGCCCATCCGTCCGCCGTGCAACTGGACGATCTCCTTGCACAGCGCCAGCCCCAGCCCTGCACCGCCTTTTTTGCGTCCCACTTGGACAAACGGTTCGAAAATGCGCGCTTGCTGGCCGTAAGCGATGCCCTCGCCGTTGTCTTCCACGCTAATGATCAATCGTTCACCGTGCCGCCTGGCCTGCAGGCGAATCAGGCCGGACTTGGGCGTATGGCGCAGTGCATTGTCGAGCAGATTGTCGAGTACTCGGTCTAGCTGCGCTTTGTCCGCTTGTACTCGTGGCAACGGCTCCTGGGTTTCCAACAGCACCATGACGTCCTGGTCGTGGGCGGTATCAGCGAAACGCTGACGTGCCGCTTCGAGCAATTCTCCGATATCGCAGGGCTCCAGCGTCAGCTTTTGCAGGCCGTTCTGGTAGCGCGAGAAATTGAGCAGGTCGTTGATCAGTTGCATCAGGCGCTGCATTTCTTCATTGACCGTGTCGAGCAGGTCTTTCTCCCGAGAATCCGGGGCGAAATGTACGCGCTCTTGCAGCAGACCGAAGGCCATATGCATGCCGGTGACGGGCGTGCGCAGCTCATGGGAAGCGCGCAATACAAACTCGCTGCGAACCCGCTCAAACGCTCGTTGCTCAGTGACGTCATGCAGCACCATGACCGCGCCAACGATGTGACCCTTGGTATGGCTGACCGGCGTGAGGCTATAGGTCAGCAGCCGCGTTTCGCCATCGATCTCGATTGAAAGATCATCGGGCGCGCGCTCCAGAGTCCCGCCGCGTAATACCAGATACAGCTGTTCGTCCAGCTCCGGGCGCTGCAGCGCTTCGCCCAGGCCTTGACCCAGCCGGCTTTCTTCCCAGCCTAACTGACGCTGCGCGACGGGGTTGAGGTGTTCGAGACGCCCTTGGCGGTCAATCATCAGCAACCCGTCATCGATGCTGTCCAGGACCGCCTGCAAACGCTGCTGGCCGGCAAGCAGTTCATCGACATTGGTTTTCTGGTGCTGACGCAGTGCGTCGGCCATCATCCCGAATCGATGGGTAAGCAGGTTCATCTCTGCGGACGATGAGGTAGGAAGCGCGACGTCGAAATCCCCTTGGGCGATCCGGTCCGCCGCCTTGGCCAATTGCTCGATGGGCCCACCGAAACGCCGGGCAATGCCATGGGCCGTAATGAAGCCGATCACCAGCACTGCCAGGCCAACCAGGCCCAGTAACGCGGCCACCCACAGTGCCCGCGACCTTGAGGCGCTCTCGGCCTGGCTGATGTTCTCAAGCGCCTGACGGTGGGCGTCGAGCAGCCCGTTGCGCAGCACATTGAAGGCTTCCGTTACGGACTGATCGTCACGTATGGCGTCTGCACGTTCGCTGGATTGAGTGATTGTCTCGATAAACCGGGCGTAATTCACCCGAGCCGTTTCGAACCCGCTTGGAACGCCCGTCTGCTGATCATGCTCGATCCCTTGATCAAGCAGGCTCTGGAACTGCTGCTGGTTGCGCTGCAGCTCGGCCTGATCGGGATTGTCCTTGAGCATCATGACCAGTTGGTCACCCAGGTTTTGTCGCAGCCTCAGGCCGATATCGAGTGTGATGAAGTTGTGCCGAATTGAGGATTCCTGAGATTTCGCCATTTGCATGACACTGACCAGCCCTAACACCAACCCCAGCAGGGCGACGGTGATGAGTGCCGATATGCTCAGAAAGAGCCGGGTGCGCAACTTCATCGCAAACATCATCGACGCCCTGTCAAAGGTTGTATTGCTTGCGTTTGCGATACAGCGTCGAGGCATCGATGCCTAACGTGCGTGCCGCCTGATCCAGCGTGTCGCTCGTGGCCAGCACCGCGCCAATGTGGGCTTTTTCCAGCTCATCCAGACTCAAGGCGGCGCCAACGCGTGGGGCGTTGTTCACAGGCTGTTCGGCCATACCCAGATGGGTGATCTCGACTTTTTCCTGAGGGCAGATAATGCTCGCCCGCTCAATTACGTTTCGCAGCTCGCGAATGTTTCCGGGCCAGCGATAGTTGAGCAAGGCACTGCGCGCCTGCTCGCTGAACCCGCGTGCGGGGCGGCTATACTCCTTGACGAAACGGGCCAGAAAACGATCGGCCAGCGTCAGAATGTCTTCACTTCGCTCGCGCAAGGGAGGCAAGTTCAAGGTGATCACGTTCAGGCGATACAGCAAATCCTCACGAAAACGCCCTTCGCGAACCATGTCTTCCAGGTTGAGGTTGGTTGCCGCCAGAATTCGCACATCAGCGCGTCGAGTGACCGGGTCGCCGACGCGCTCGTATTCCTTGTCCTGAATAAAACGCAGCAGCTTTGGCTGCAAGGTCAGCGGGAAATCGCCGATTTCGTCCAGAAACAACGTCCCGCCGTCTGCCTGATTTACCCTGCCGAGGGTGCTCTCGCTGGCGCCGGTGAACGCGCCGCGGCTATGACCGAACAGCTCGCTTTCCATCAGCTCGGCGGTAAGAGACGGGCAGTTGATGGTCACGCAGGCCTTTTTAGCGCGCTTGCTCCAACCGTGGATGGCCCGTGCCAGCTCACCCTTGCCGGTACCGGACTCGCCAAGGATGAGAATATTGGCGTCTGTGTTCGCCACCTGACGTGCTGTTTCCAGAATCGCCATCATCGACGGGCTGTGGGAATCCAGGCCATCTTTCGGTTTGCGAACTTCACCCTCAAGCGCTTCGAGTCGAGCGGACAGCTGGCGAACTTCGAGTTGTTTGGCGGTGGCCAGACGCAACTGATCCGGGCTGCAAGGCTTGACCAGATAATCAGCCGCGCCTGCCTGAATGGCGTCCACTGCGGTGTCGACAGCGGAGTGCGCCGTAACGATCACAACCCGCATCCATGGCGCCTGTACGCGCATCTGCGCCAGGACATCCAGCCCATTGTCCTCGCCCAGACGCAGGTCCAGAAAACACACATCGAACACCTGACGCTGCAGCAGCGCCTCTGCCTGCGCCGCACTGTTGGCAGTGGCTACGCTGTAGCCTTCATCTTCCAGGCAATAACGGAAGGTGCGAAGGATGGCGGATTCATCATCCACAAGCAGAATACGGCCCTGATTCTCAGCGGCTGCTTCCATTTTTCCTACGCTCCTCAATGAATAGTCTGTGTTAGTCCCGGAAAGATCGGGCAAGTTGCATGGTTCATTCTGATTGATTCTTTGCGCTGGATGATAGCGATCTTCTTAAAAAGCTGAGTTGCTGATCCGCACCCCGACCCTGCTCAGACGCTGATCGGGTCTTCCGGAGACTGATCAGAGGTATTCAATAGAGAACGTCTGGACAAATGACAAGTCTGTCCAGAGGTACCTTTTTGCAATTGCCTGGAGACCCCCCATGCCCCCACTGAAGAAAATCACCCTGGCCCTCGCCGCCGCAGGGTTGCTCGGACTGGCGCCGGTCATGGCACAAGCTGCCGCCGCCGATGTGCAAACCCAACTGGCCGAAGCGCGTCAGGAAGGCTCGATCTGGACGGCCTTCGCGCTGAATCGCCATTTGAGTCCATTCAAGATCAGCGTCGATGTCGAGCAAGGCACCGCAATTCTCAAGGGCAAGGTCGAAAACCAGGTGGACAAGGATCTGGCTGCGCAAATTGCAGGTGATATTCAAGGCATCAACAAAGTCGACAATCAGCTGGAGATTGATCCGCAAGTGGCAGCCGACCCTGGCACTAAAGCCACCATGGCCCAGCGATTTGATGACGCTACGCTTACGGCCACCATCAAATCCAAACTGCTCTGGAACAGCGTAACGGAAGCTCTGAATATCGACGTGAGCGCGGCCCAGGGCGTGGTTACGCTCAAAGGCCAGGCCAAGGATGCGGATGCCAAGCAACTGGCCGGGAGCCTCGCCACGAACACCGACGGTGTGACTGAGGTTAACAACCTCATCAGTGTCAGTGCCCGTGATACCCAGGCGATCAAGGAGCAGAGCGAACTGCAGGCCAATAGCGTCCGGGAGGAATTCAGTGACGCGTGGATTACCAGCAAGGTGAAATCCAGCCTTATATATAGCCGCACTCTTGACGGCTTGAACATCAAGGTCGAGACCAGGAATGGCGTTGTGACGCTCGATGGCGTTGTCGCCAATTACGCCGAGAAGGAGCTGGCTGTGGAAATCGCACGCAACATTCGCGGGGTGAAGGGAGTTGACGCCGATACCCTGCGGGTCACCGCGCGAAGTGCGGGCTAGAGCGTCGGACGGGCGCAAACGGCGGGTGCGACAATCGAAATTCGATGCTGATTGAATTCGTGATGCCACCCGCTGTCGGCGTATTCGTGCATTCCGCACGATGGCAAATGTTCAATCGTGCAGCTTGCGTGCAGCGCCAGGTTTCCTTCTATTCATAACTTATTGATTTTCAAGGATTTATCGGTACTTAAAAAGCTGGCACACGCCGTGCAATGTTCCTGACAACACGGGCCGGACAGACGGCCGACAAGATTGCCAGGAGTCAGCTGAATGAACGCTCAACATCTCGCCAACAAACTGCGTATCTCCCCTCTGCACATGCAGCAGGGTTTGTTTGCCAGCTTGGCGCTGATGATCACGCTTATCGTCGTTCAGCAATTCAATCACTGGAATCAAAATCAAGAAGTGACTCAGGCTCATTATTCCCACGCTCATGCTGCGCCTTATGCAAAGGCCAGCGCGCTGAAAGCGTCGGATGTTGCGCTGAGTCTCCAAGTTGATGACGCGGCTGCGAGTAACGACGAAGCGCCACGTCAGCAAAGCTGGGTTTTCTGATCCTCAGGGTCGAAGACGCGATCTACCCCGAGGGTCATACCGACGCCTCGACGTAGCAAGAAAATCAATAAACTGAAGGAGAGTCACCATGTTGAGTTGGGCAATCACATTTCTGATCATCGCTATCGTTGCAGCCGTCCTTGGTTTTGGTGGTATCGCAGGTACTGCGACCGGCATTGCCAAGATCCTGTTCGTAGTCTTCCTGGTCATGTTCGTGGTGTCGTTCTTCTTTGGCCGTCGCGGCCGAGGCTGAGTATGGGCTCCAAGCACCTCCATGCACTGGCATTGGCGCTCCTTGCGAGCGCCAGCGTTACAGCTTGGGCTGCTAACGACGGGCAGTCCCGGGTCAATGAGCTGTTAAGCGCTGACCCTGACTACCGCGAGACGTGGTCGAGCGTGGTCAAGAAAGAAGAGCGGTTACCCGATTGGGTTATCAACCTCTCTGGCGCCTTAGAGCAGATGAACGCTGTTACGGAAGACGGTGACAAGTATCTGGTGGGGCCACTTTGCGAAACCAAAGAAACCTGCATCAATAAACGGCTCATCGTGGCGTTCAGTCTGGATAAATCTCACGCATACGCGATGTTGGTGGAAGTGCCTGCAGGACTCCCCGCAGACAAATCGCCTACGCGTCATGCGGACTACCGCTTCCTGGGTAAACCGGATGAGGGTATGCAAGGGCTTTTGAAAGAGCAGCTCAAGAAAGATCCGAACTGGTACTGATTCGAATGATGGAAGACCTGTAAACACCGGTTTTCCTGATAGACGCGCAGCCCGAAGACGGTGCGCGTATGACCAAGGGGTCGGGGCGTTTTGATCAATGGAGTGATTGAAGCGGCCTAGGTGTACAGGGAGTACTCCCATTCGTGGGCCGGGTCAGGCAAGCCGCAACGCAAGTCCATCGTCCGATACGGCCTGAGCTCGTATCCGGCAGTGGACTTGTGAGGCGCAAATTCGGCGCTGTCACATTCCGCTCCGCTCCAAATCTCCTCGCTCTCAAGTCCTACAACGACCATTCCTGCGTCCTACGACCGTACATCGCGTCAAAATCGTTCTCTATAGACGCCACGTCTGCCATAGATGACCAATCCGTCACCTGTTTTCGCAGCTGAAGTCTTACGCCGCAGACGCCGGCGTAGCCGCTTCTGAGCCCCTTTAACTGAATCTGCAATTGGACTGTTAGCGCGGCCATACTGCTAAGTCATTGATTTACATCATGCCGATTCGGCATAGGGTAGTCGTTTACGGCATTAGACGATGCCAGTCGGCGTGGGAATAGTTGCGCCTTTTTCGCCTGCTCAGAGCTCGGATGCTCAACTGCGGCCATCCCACTGGACAGCTCCAACGGCAAATGCGGCGTCAGCTGGATAAACATTCATGACGACGCATGGTTGGAGGATGTCCCGGCAACGACAACAAGGTAATGACATGAAGAAGGCAAAGCTGAGCCTCGCCTGGCAGATCCTCATTGGCCTGGTTCTAGGAATCGCCATCGGCGCCCTCCTCAACCATTTCAGCACCGAGAAGGCCTGGTGGATCAGTAATATCCTGCAGCCGGCGGGTGATATCTTCATCCGGCTGATCAAGATGATCGTTATCCCTATCGTGATCTCGTCCCTGGTGGTGGGCATTGCAGGCGTCGGCGATGCGAAAAAACTGGGACGCATCGGTTTGAAGACCATCCTCTATTTTGAAGTCGTTACCACGATCGCCATCGTCGTAGGCTTGGGGCTGGCCAACGTATTCCATCCCGGCACAGGGATCGACATGAGCACGCTGGGAACCGTGGATATTTCCCAGTACCAGAAAACCACTGCAGAAGTGCAGCATGACCATGCGTTCGTTGCGACCATTCTCAACCTGATCCCCTCGAACATATTCGCGGCCGTCGCGCGTGGGGACATGCTGCCGATCATCTTCTTCTCTGTGTTCTTCGGGCTGGGCCTGTCGAGCCTGAATGCGGAAGTGCGCGACCCATTGGTGAAGGTGTTCCAGGGTGTCTCGGAAACAATGTTCAAGGTCACGCACATGATCATGAACTACGCGCCAATTGGCGTATTTGCGCTGATCGCTGTAACCGTCGCCAACTTCGGCTTCGCCTCGCTGCTGCCATTGGCCAAGCTGGTGATCCTGGTTTACGTTGCGATCGCCTTTTTCGCTTTCGTGGTGCTTGGCCTGATCGCACGCCTGTTTGGCTTTTCGGTGCTTAAGCTCATGCGCATCTTCAAGGATGAGCTGGTCCTGGCCTATTCCACCGCCAGTTCCGAAACCGTGTTGCCACGTGTGATCGAGAAGATGGAAGCGTATGGCGCTCCCAAGGCCATCAGCAGCTTTGTAGTGCCGACTGGATACTCCTTCAACCTCGACGGATCGACGCTGTATCAGAGCATCGCCGCGCTGTTCATCGCGCAGCTATACGGCATCGACCTGTCGATCGGCCAGCAGCTGATGCTTGTTCTGACCTTGATGGTGACCTCCAAGGGCATCGCCGGCGTGCCGGGCGTGTCGTTTGTGGTGCTTTTGGCGACCCTGGGCAGCGTTGGCATCCCGCTGGAAGGACTGGCGTTCATTGCCGGCGTCGACCGGATCATGGACATGGCCCGTACGGCGCTCAACGTGATCGGCAACGCACTTGCCGTTCTGGTGATCTCCCGCTGGGAGGGCATGTATGACGACGCCAAGGGCGAACGCTACTGGAACTCGTTGCCGCACTGGCGCAGCAAAGAGCCGCTGCCTGCAGGGCAATCAACTCTGGACTGAGTGCTGCATAGCCTGAATCAACAAACCCTGGCCACCGCCGGGGTTTGTTGTTTCTTCCCCCACCGTTATCATCGCCGCATCTTGCGAGGGGATTTGTATGCTGAACGGCCTATGGCTCGGGTTTTTCGTGGTCGCGGCGATTTCTGCCCTGGCGCAGTGGCTCGTCGGGGGAAATGCGGGCGTTTTCGCTGCGATGGTCGAGAGCATCTTCGCCATGGCCAAGCTGTCCGTGGAGGTCATGGTGCTGCTATTCGGTACGCTGACCCTGTGGCTGGGTTTTCTCAACATTGCCGAGAAGGCCGGGATCGTCGACTGGCTCGGTAAAGTCCTCGCTCCGCTGTTTCATCGCCTGATGCCCGAAGTGCCCCGCGGTCATCCGGCCTTGGGCCTCATCACCCTCAACTTCGCCGCCAACGCACTGGGCCTGGACAACGCTGCCACGCCCATTGGCCTCAAGGCGATGCGCTCACTGCAAGAGCTCAATCCCAGTAAGACCATTGCCAGCAATGCACAAATCCTTTTTCTGGTGCTCAACGCCTCTTCGCTGACGTTGCTGCCGGTTACCATCTTTATGTATCGCGCCCAGCAAGGCGCCGCTGACCCTACCATGGTGTTTCTGCCGATACTGCTCGCGACCAGTGCGTCGACGCTGGTCGGGCTGTTATCGGTGGCGTTCATGCAGCGGCTCAAGCTGTGGGATCCGGTAGTGCTCGCTTACCTCATCCCCGGAGCGCTCCTGCTTGGCGGCTTCATGGCCGTGCTGGCTGGGCTGTCTGCCGCTGCGCTGTCCAGCCTCTCTTCGGTGCTGGGCAACATCACCCTGTTCGGCATCATCATGCTGTTTCTGGTGATCGGCGCACTGCGCAAGGTCAAGGTGTACGAAACCTTCGTTGAAGGGGCAAAAGAAGGCTTCGATGTCGCCAAAAATCTGCTGCCGTATCTGGTTGCGATGTTGTGCGCGGTGGGTGTGCTGCGTGCATCGGGCGCACTGGACTTCATCCTGGAAGGCGTTCGCCACGCGATACAGTGGCTGGGCATGGACACCCGCTTCGTTGATGCGCTGCCGACTGCACTGGTTAAACCATTTTCCGGCAGCGCCGCACGGGCAATGCTGATCGAAACCATGAAAACCCAAGGCGTCGACAGCTTCCCTGCACTCGTCGCAGCGACCATTCAGGGCAGCACTGAAACCACTTTCTACGTTCTGGCGGTGTATTTCGGCGCTGTGGGCATTCAACGGGCACGACACGCTGTAGGTTGCGCGCTGCTGGCGGAATTCGCCGGCGTCGTTGCTGCAATCGCCGTCTGCTACTGGTTCTTTGGCTCGGCAACGTAGCGCCGCTGGCCCTGCTCGACCGTCCACTGCAACACTTGGCCTGCCAGCGTATCGCTGGCCTGGCCGAACGCCGAAACAACCGCTGGTACTTGCTTGTCCGCCACCGGTTGGCGCACTTCAAACCGCCGGCTCGCCACAATCCGCTGACGGTCATCTGCAAGTCTTGCATCCAGACGAATCACCACCTCGATTGCCGATCCGACGTACTCGCTCTGAAACGCCTGCAGCTCGCCGCCCAATTCAAAGTCGGCCTGCAGGTTGCTGTCATCGGTGCTGATCGACGTGACGCGTCCGTCACGATAGAAGGCGTCGGTCAGTCGATTGCGCATCAGCAGCGGTGCCGGATCGCTCCAGCGCGCGCCTTTGTAGCTGCTGATGATATTGCCCTGAGGCACGACTGCGATCCGGGGGCTGTCCAGGGTTTCGCTCGACTTGGGCCGCACTACCCGCAACGACCACAGCATCGGCGTCGCTTCTCTGCTTGCCGACTGCGCTGCCGGCAAACGGTAAACATCCGAAGGCGGCTGTTCGGGCAGGATG
This sequence comes from Pseudomonas sp. ME-P-057, assembly GCF_030208975.1. Lineage (NCBI taxonomy): Bacteria > Pseudomonadati > Pseudomonadota > Gammaproteobacteria > Pseudomonadales > Pseudomonadaceae > Pseudomonas > Pseudomonas sp. ME-P-057. The sequence continues at coordinate 23,039 of NZ_JARVSX010000001.1, read as the reverse complement.
GAGCAGGCGCTCAATGACAACAATGTCGCCGCCAACAACGGTGCAGTGAAAGACTGACCGACAAACCTCATGGCTCAAACTCCTTGTTCTTCTCGCTCCCCAGCAGGTAACCACTGGGATTGGCGTTCAGGCTCCGCGAGATGGTTTTCAACGAACTCAGGGTCTCACGTAACTCTCGAATGGCCGGACCCAATTCGCCCAGCCCCTGCAGGCCTTCGTTTACCGAATTCTGATTGGTCTTGAGCAGCGAATTGATGGTCTGGCTGCTTTGCTCAAGGGACTTCATGGTCTGTTGGGCGCTGGCCATGGTTTGCCTGCCGTCGCTGGTCAGCAGTTGGTTGGCATTGCGCATCAGCGTGGATGTCTGCTCCAGCGTTGCGCCGGCCTGCTTGCTCAATAGCGTCATCTGCTTCAGCGCCTGACGAATATCGTCGCGTTGATCGGCGATGGCCCCGGTGGTTTGCTCCAGGTGTTCAAGCGTGCGTGACAGGGTTTGCACGTTATTGGAGGAAAACATCGCGTTGGCGTTGTGCAGCAGCGTATTGGTCCCGCTCAGCAGGTCATCACTGTCGTTGAGCAACCGTGAAATGGGCGACGGCGAAGCGATAATCACCGGTAAGTTGCCGCCCTCACCTTTCAGCGCCTCGCTCTGCGGCGTGCCCCCGCTGAGCTGGATGAGCGACGTCCCGGTGATGCCGGCCAGCGCGAGCTTGGCGAACGTGTCGCGTTTGATGGGCGTTTCACCGGCGACGCGGATCTGCGCCAATACGCGGCGTGGGTCTTGGGGGTCAAGGCGCAACTGCACAACGTCGCCGACCTTGATCCCGCTGTATTGCACCGGGCTGCCGCGGGACAACCCGGTCACTGCTTCATTGAAGACGACCTGATAGTCCTTGAATGCGGAGTCGACACTGGACTTGGCCAGCCACAGGCCGAACAGCAAGGCAGCGGCGACCACGATGACCGTGAACAGGCCGATCAAAACGTGATGGGCGCGGGTTTCCATCATGAGACCTCGTGTGGGTGGGTGGCCGCTGAATAGGCCGAGCGGCCGCGCGGTCCGTGAAAGTACTCGTGAACCCAGGCGTCCTTGGTGGCGGACACCCGATCGATGCTGTCCGCGACCAGCACGCGCTTCTGCGCGAGCACGGCGACGCGGTCGGTGATTGTATAAAGCGTATCGAGATCGTGGGTGACCATGAATACGCTCAACCCCAACGCATCGCGCAAGGTCAGGATCAACTGGTCGAACGCGCCTGCGCCAATCGGATCGAGTCCGGCGGTGGGCTCGTCAAGAAACAGGATGTCCGGGTCCAGAGCCAACGCTCGCGCCAGCGCCGCCCGTTTGATCATGCCCCCTGATAGGGACGCCGGGTATTTGTGCGCGGCTGAAAGAGGCAACCCGGCCAGTGCCATCTTAATCCCGGCCAGGTGCTCCGCCTCTTCACGGCTCAGTCCGGCATGCTCGATCAGAGGCAATGCGACGTTCTCACTAATGGTCAGCGAGGAGAACAGCGCACCCTTCTGAAACAGTACGCCGAAACGTCGCTCAACCTGAGAGCGCGCTTTGTCGGGCAGATTCAGCAAGTCCTGACCCAGCACGCGGACGTTACCCGCCGCGGGCCGTTGCAGGCCGACGATGCTGCGCAGCAACACCGATTTGCCCGCACCAGAGCCGCCCACTACACCGAGTATCTCGCCGCGATACAGATCCAGGTCGAGGTTTTCATGCACCACTTGCGGTCCGAAACGATTGCTCAGGCCGCGGACCTCGATCACCGTTTCGACGGGTTGTACGCAACGTCGGGTCACCAGCCGATCTCCATGCAAAACATTGCCACCAGTGCGTCCAGCACGATCACTACAAAAATGGACTGCACCACGCTCGATGTGGTGTGAGCGCCTACTGACTCAGCGCTGCCTTCGACCTTGAAGCCTTCAAGACAACCGATGGCGGCGATGAAAAAAGCAAAAAGGGGCGCCTTGGCGATGCCCACAAGAAAGTGCTGCACCCCGATGTCGGCCTGCATTAACGACAGAAACATTGCCGGGGAAATACCGAGTGACAGCGCGCACACCACGCCACCGCCAACGATGCCGCAGATCATCGCGAGGAACGTCAGGATAGGAAGGGAGATGAGTAACGCCAGTACGCGGGGCAGCACCAGCAGCTCTGTAGGACTCAACCCCAGGGTCTGCAGAGCATCCAGCTCTTCGTTGGCCTTCATTGAGCCGATCTGCGCGGTGAAAGCACTGGCGGTGCGACCGGCCAACAGAATGGCGGTCAACAGCACCGCGAACTCGCGCAGGAACGAAAACCCGATCAAGTCCACTGTGAAAATGGTGGCGCCAAACGCTCTTAGCACGGTGGCGCCGAGAAAAGCCACGACGGCGCCGACCATGAACGTCAGCAGCGCTACGATGGGCGCAGCGTCCAGGCCGATTTGCTCAATGTGGGCGATAACGGAAGTGGTTCGCCAGCGCCTCGGACGAAACAGCATAGAGGCAAAGGTTTGCAGGATCAGCCCGATAAAACCCAGTAGTTGCAGGGTGTCCTTCCAGATCACGTCCACTGCTGCGCCGATCCGCGCCAGCAACTGCATGCCGACGGCAGCGTCGGGCTCTCGAACGGGCCTGCAATAGTCCGCCAATGCGCTCTGGATGGTTTGCATCAGCGCGCGGCTGGATTCCGGCAAATGGGGGGCCTGTACCGCGAGCAGTCGCAGGCGCTGTGCCCCCAGCAGCTCTACCAGCAGCGAGGCGCCGGCGGTATCCAGCGCGCCGAGCTCGTCCATGTCCACATCGGTGGTGGGCCCGAATCCTGCGCTCAAGGCGTCACTCTGGCGCCTGAGCTCGCGGTAGTGGGCGAGCGTCCAGTCTCCGCTGATCCGCAACCGTACGGGGTCGCTGGACGTGTCCATTGATAGGCGTCCCGCCGTCGTGGACGGGGGAGCCGCCGGGGTGTTCAGTAGTGTCATAGCGACGAGCTTAGTTGGTTTCGGCTGGCGCGGATGGGGTCTCTGCTGGCGCGCTGTTCCCCGGTTTTTTGGCAGCGCTGTCATCCGGTCCCACGGCGTCGGTGCCCGGTTTCAAACCTGCCGGCTTGGTCTTGTTGCGAGTGACCGCAGGTTGATCGCGTTCAGTCACCTCAAAGCGCAGCACACCGATCATTTGTCCGTCCTCGGTCAGTACCCTCACCTGCCATTTGCCAAGGACATCCGGCGGAAAATTCTGCTTGTGCGTCCAGGCCCGATAGCCTTCCTCACGGCCACCACGAATGTCTAGAGCAATACGCTCTATTTCCTCGCCGTTGTGGCGCCAGACGTGATAAATCCGCTCGTTCAGCCCGCGCGGTGCGTTGATCGAGGTGTACGCGTAAAGACCCGCGCTGCGCAACTGATTGACCCCGATCTCCTGAATGCTTTCGCCAGGCGTTCGGTTCTGGTTATCGAAGCGTGTGCTGATCGCGGCCTCGGTCAGCCAAAGCGTTGCCGGCGGCACCCAGAACCGCAGCAGCCAGCCCGCGCCGCCGATTGCCAGTGTCATCACTACCAGGCCGACGCCGCGCTTCCAGTTATTGATCGGGTAGCCCGAAGCCAGGCTCGGAAACGACAACAGCATGGCAATGCCCAGTGCCAGCTTGTAACTCTCGGCGGTGGTGAGGTGAACAATGATCGGCAGTGCCGTGAGCAACGCCGCGAACAGCGTCAGCGTATGCAGCCCCATGAACAGCCAGCGCCGCGGTGCCAGCCATTTGTAATACAGCGGATCGATGATCGAGATCAGGCCAGCTGCACCCAGCAGCCCGGTGAATGCCAGTTGGCCACTGTTCCAGGTGGTGGTCACGAAGAAAAATGGCAGGACGAAGAACAGGCTCTCCTGGTGAATCATTTGCGTTGCGTAGCGCAACAGCGGCTGGGGAATCTCGCGTTTGAACATCTTGGCGAACAACGCGACAGCGCTGTTTTCTACCATCAGCCAAATCCAGCTCACCAGAAGAATGACGGCGATCCACGTCGCCAGTTTGGCCTGGCGATCGACCAGAATGAAACTGCCGATGCCTGAGCAGAATCCGAAAAACGCGATCAGACCGGGATAACGCTTGATGAACTCCAGTACGCGCTGTACCAGCGTGTGCTGAATGATGGCGTTAATGTCTGGCATCTCGGAATGGCACTCTGGGTATTGGGGTTGAGAGGCAGCGCTGAACGAATCCAGCATGCCGGGTTGTTTCGTTAAAGCGGCCGCTTTTTGTAGGCGCGCCAGCGCCAGAGGACCAGCAACGCTAACACTGCGCTCAGTACCACGCCGATCCCATAGAGCTCGTCGTAGCTCAGCAATGGTTCTTCAACACGAACGTAACCCGGTTGTGCCAGCAATTGACGCATCGCCACGTTCGCCAGATCCAGGCTAACGCCCCGGGTGCGCTTGGCCGGATCCTGAAAGCGGCCATCGTCGTAGTCGTTCAAGGCTCCCCAGTAATAGTCGGCCAGCGCGCTGTTGCCTTGAACGGTCCAGGCCTGCTTGGCGATCGACGCCTGCTGCAGTCGCGCGAAGGTGGCCGGGTCCATGCCCTCCTTGCGCAGCCGCTGAAGCATTGCGCGCACCGCTGCGGTGGCCGGGTCCACGTCGTCACGGCTCAGGTCGGCATTGAGGCTAAGAAATCCGGTGTCACCGAAGGCTTCACGGTCAGCCCACGGGCCGTAAGAATAGCCTTTGTCCAGACGCAGTTCGCTGTAGAGCGCCCAGTCCAGATAGGCCTTCACCAGATCCCAGGTTTCGTCATGCTGCTCGCCCATGTCCGGCTCAGGAAAAAACAGATGCAGCTTCGCGCCATCGCCCAATGCACCGCGTACCAATGTCCGTTCAGGCTCTGCCTTTTCGGAAATCGAGCGGAGGGGAGGATGCTCAGTCGGATCGACAGCGTTGAGCTGGCCAAACGTGCGGTCCAGATACGCCGGCAGGAGCTTGTCGAGGTCTCCGACGATGATCAGGGTCATGTTGTTGGAGGCGTACCAGTTGTCGTGGATGTTCTCGACCTGCTCCAGGGTCAGATGATCAACCTCAGGCCGCTCCGGGCATTTGAGCCCCAGCTCGACAGCGAGTTGATTACCGGCCCCGTGGCCAACGTCGCGCTTGTCCAGCCAGCGTTGCAGATGTGAATAATGGCCACCGTCCTCACGAGCAACAATACGCTTGGCGGTGTCCAGGTTGGCCTGATTGAGCTGCGTATGGGTCAGCAAATTGAGTAACAGGTCGAGGACCTTGCGCTGGTTCTGGGCTGGGGCCTCGATGACAAAAGTCGTGTCGGTATTGCTGGTGAAAGCATTCCACTCGCCGCCGAGGGCCTGCATCTGCTGCTCAAGGCCGCCTTCCCCGCTGTTGTCGATCCCACTGAAAAGCAGATGCTCCAGCAGGTGCGGCAACTCCTTGTCCTCGCACTTGAAGTCGTCAAAGCCGATGCCCACCACAAGACGAATCGCAACGTGGCCTTTGTCCCCCGGCTTGAGCAGCAGTTGCAAACCATTGGGCAGCACATAGCCCTCGACCTGAAACCGGTCGAGTGCCATCGAAGAGAAGGATGTGAGAAACAAACAAACGAACAGCAGGCGACGCATCAAAACGGGCTTCCTTGCGGGCCGGTATGTGTAACAGACTTCACAACCGGCGCTGCGTTCACCTTCATCAGTCCGCTTGACTGTCGCTGGCCAAGGCACCTGTGTCGGAGGTTTCGAGGACCGCATAGGCGCTGCTGCAGAACAGCGAGTTCAGGCGTTTCATGTCAGAAATGAGCTCAAGGTGCAGAGAGCTGGTCTCGATACTCTGCACGATCTTGCGTTGCAGCCTGCTGACATGGGCGTGTGCCAGGCGGCGCTCCTGCGCGCGGAAGCGACGTTTCTCACGCAACAATTGACGCGCACTCTCCGGGTCGCCACTCAGGAACACCGACAAGCCCAGCCGTAGGTTCGCCATCAGTTGCTCGTGCAGTCCGGAGAGTTCTTCCAGACCGACATCGGAAAAAGACCGTCGTTGTGACGTCTTCTGCTGCTGCACCTTGCGCAACATGCGCTCTATGAGGCCACTGGCGAGCTCAAGGTTGATTGCCAGTTCGATGATCTCCGCCCAGCGGCGATTGTCCTGATCGCTTAGCTCATCACGCGGCATCTGCGCCAGATACAGCTTGATAGCGTTGTAAAGCACCTCGACATCATCATTGAGCCTGCGCACCTCCTGCGTCACGGCCGTCTGGTTGCCACGCAGGACTTCCTGCATGGCATTGAGCATGCTGTCTATCAGATCGCCCATGCGCAGGGTCTCACGCACTGCGTTCGCCAGCGCCAGGCTTGGCGTGGCCAGTGCGGTCAGGTCCAGATGTCGAGGCTTGGTCTGGCCGTTGATCTCAGCCTGCCGGGGCAGGATCGAGGCACACAGGCGGCCCATCGGGCCCACCGTCGGCAACATGATCAGGCAGCGCAGCGAGTTGTAGATCACATGGAAACTGATCACCAGGCTGGACGGGCTGACATTGAGTGTGTCCATCCACGCGACCAGTGGGGTGAGCAAGGGAGTGATGAGCACCAGGCCGATCAGTTTGTACAACAGGCTGCCTAGCGCAACTTGACGACCTGCGACGTTTTGCATGCTGGTGCTGAGGAACGCCAACAGACCGCTGCCGATGTTCGCACCAATGACCAGGCCGATCGCCACCGGCAGGCTTATGATTTCCGCGCCGGCGAGCGTCGCGGTCAACAACACGGCTGCGAGACTGGAGTAGGAAATCAGCGCGAACATCGCACCCACCAGAGCATCAAGCAGTAGGTCGCCGGTCAGTGACGCGAACAGTACCTTGACCCCGGCCGCCTGAGTGATGGGCGCCGCAGCGGTGACGATCAGTTGTAATGCCAGAATGATCAGGCCCAGACCGATGCCGACTCGACCCATTTGACCGATCCGGGTCTGCTTGCGCGAGAGAAAGAAGATCACGCCGAGGAAGATGAGCAGAGGTGACAGCCATGACAGGTCGAAGGTGAGGATTCGCGACATGACGGCCGTACCGACGTCGGCGCCGAGCATGATTGCCAGGGCGGGCGTCAGCCCCATCAGCCCCTGGCCTACGAATGACGTCACCAGCATCGCTGTGGCGTTACTGCTCTGCACGACTGCCGTTACGAGTATCCCCGCGACGAAAGCCAGCGGGCGCTTGGACATGTTTTGCCCGATGACGCGGCGCAGCTGCGAGCCATAGACGCGCAGAATGCCCGTACGAACGATATGTGTGCCCCAGATCAGCAGCGCGACGGCGGAAAGCAAATCGAGCAGGGTCAGCATATGGAGAGCCCCCTGTGGTTGCCCATTGGGCAAAGTTAAAGGTCCAGCGAGTAGTAAACGCAGGTATTGGTGACAGACCCGCAGCGTGCCCACTTAAGCTTTAGTTGGCCTGTGGCCCGAATGCCAGCATGGCACAGCGGATTATTCGTTGAAACAAAACTGTAACAAAACAAGGGGCTTGCGAGCAGCGCGTGATTAGGCCCGCAAAGAAAAAACGGGGCAATCGCCCCGTTTTGTTATCCCTCACACGATCAAGCTCACTGCTCTGGAACATCCTTGCGCAGCTTCGTCGGGTCCTGCATCGCACGCTTCTTCGCCACCGATGTGCGCATCTTTATGTTGATCGCCTCCACCGCCAGCGAGAACGCCATGGCGAAGTAGACGTAGCCTTTGGGCACGTGCACGTCGAACGATTCTGCGATCAGCACGGTGCCGACGACAATCAGGAACGACAACGCCAGCATTTTCAGCGAAGGGTGCTTCTCAATGAAGTCGCTGATAACGCCCGCGCATAGCATCATGATCAACACCGCCACGATGATCGCTGCGACCATCACGGGCACATGAGAAACCATGCCGACGGCCGTGATAACGGAGTCCAGCGAGAACACGATGTCGATGATCGCGATCTGGAGAATGGTGTACAGAAACATGCCGCCTTTGCCCTTGGGCTCGTCCGGCGTTTCTTCCTCTCCTTCCATGCCGTGGTAAATCTCTTGCGAGCTTTTCCACAGCAGAAACAGGCCACCGAAGAACAGAATCAGATCACGTCCGGAAATGCCCTGTCCCAGAACCACGAACAGATCGTCGGTCAGGCGCATGACCCACGTGATCGACAGCAGCAACAGAATCCGCGTCACCATTGCCAGCGCGAGGCCGAAGATCCGGGTGCGCGGCTGCATTGCCTTGGGCATGCGGCTGACCAGGATCGAGATCATGATGATGTTGTCGATGCCCAGAACGATTTCCAGAGCAGTCAGCGTGAAGAAAGCAACCCAGATCTCAGGGTTGGTCAGCCATTCCATTACGTATTCCTTTGAGCTTTTGTATTCCCACCGTCGCGACTGCGCCGCCGGGAGCGTTATGTTGCGTTATAGACTGCTGAACAGCGGGAAAATCCCCATCAGCAGCGCGGCGATCAAGATGCACACGCACACCAGCACGGCCCATTTGAGGGTGAAACGCTGATGATCACCGAATTCAATACCCGCCAGTGCAACCAGCAAGTAGGTTGACGGCACCAACGGACTCAACAGATGGACGGGCTGTCCGACGATCGAGGCACGTGCCATCTCCACCGGGCTGATGCCGTAATGCGACGCAGCTTCGGCCAGTACCGGGAGCACTCCATAGTAGAAGGCATCGTTGGACATGAAGAAGGTGAACGGCATGCTGACAACGGCGGTGATCACGGCGAGATAAGGCCCCATCGCCTCGGGAATCACAGCCAGCAGGCTCTTCGACATTGCATCGACCATTCCGGTGCCGGACAGGATACCGGTAAAAATCCCTGCAGCGAAAATCAGTCCGACCACTGCCAGCACGCTGCCGGCATGAGCGGCCACGCGGTCTTTCTGGGCTTGCAGGCAAGGATAGTTAACGATCATCGCGATGCTGAACGCGATCATGAACAGCACTGGCAGCGGCAGCAGGCCCATGATCAGCGCGACCATTAACACGAGGGTCAGTGCTGCGTTGAACCAGATCAGCTTCGGACGACGGGCTTCGGGGAACTGAGAAACGCTGATCTCGCTGTGATCGACCTCATCACCCGGCAAGTGCAGTTCACCCAAACGGGCGCGCTCGCGCTTACCGTAGAAGTAGGCGATGACCAGGATGGCCACGACGCCTGCAAGCATTGCCGGAATCATAGGTACGAAGATGTCAGACGGATCGACATGCAGGGCACTCGCCGCGCGTGCAGTCGGACCGCCCCATGGCGTCATGTTCATGACCCCGCCAGCCAGGATGATCAGGCCAGCCATAATGCGCGGGCTCATCCCCAGGCGGCTGTAAAGTGGCAGCATGGCCGCCACGCAGATCATGTAGGTCGTGGCGCCGTCACCGTCCAGCGAGACGACCAACGCCAGCACTGCGGTGCCGACCGACACTTTGACCGGGTCGCCTTTGACCAGTTTAAGAATCTTGCGCACGGCCGGGTCGAACAGGCCTGAATCGATCATCAGCGCAAAATAAAGGATGGCGAACATCAGCATCACGCCCGTTGGCGCAAGCTTGGTGATCCCGGCAAGCATCATTGGGCCGATTTCGGACGCAAAGCCGCCGAACAGGGCGAAGACAATAGGAACAATGATCAGGGCAATCAGCGCCGACAAGCGCTTGCTCATGATCAGGTACATGAAGGCGACGACCATGGCGAAGCCGAGGAAGGTCAACATAGCAATACTCCAGTGTTACGCGGCATGGGACAGACGAGAAGAGTCGATCAGCTCAGAACGAGCGGCGCGTAAAGTTGGGGAATTGCGCAGAGGTTTTGCGGGGCATATGCGAGCATCGGAAATCACCTGATTGTTGTTGTAGATGGGCCGGAGAACGTCATGCGCGTTCGTCCTGGCTGACCGGTCTGTTGCCGGCGGTGAGGTGATGCTAAAGGGAGAAGCTTTCAGCCAGCTTTCGTCGCCCAGATAGGGAGTGAGCGGAAGATGGAGTTATCGACCCCAATGCGCGGTCAGACCTGCATACATAATCCGGAGAGTGACCATGAGCGAATTGCAAACCGGCGGATGCCATTGCGGCAACCTGCGCTATCAACTCGATGCGCTTGTCGATGACGTTGCGCACTGTCACTGTTCGATTTGTCGGCGCACGTCCGGCGGCATCGTGATGACATGGACCAGTGTGCCGGTTGAGGCCTTCAAATGGCTGGCTGGAAGCCCTACAACGTATGACTCGGGCCCGACATGCGTACGGTATTTCTGCAACAACTGTGGCGCTCAGGTCGCCTTGTTCAGCCGCAACAGCCCGGAGATGATGGACGTAACCATTGCCACTCTGGATCACCCGGAGCTGACACCTGCCAACCGACATATCTGGACTGACAGCCGCTTGCCTTGGCTGCACGTGGATGAGCATCTGCCGGGGGAGCCTGAAGAAAGCGCGTGATCACGGTGGCCGCTTCAGCTTTTAAGGCAGCTCCAAGCCACCTGCCGCCTTGTGCAGTGCTCGCAAATGTTCGCCCACTTGCTTGAGATTCTCTTCGGACGCGGCTATCTCGGCGGCGCGGGCGGGGTCGAGTAGCGCCCTCACCTCTTTATCCAGATCGCCGCTGAGTCGCTGCAGCTGTTTCTGACGTTGGCTGCTTTCGTTTTCCAAACGCTGCCACTCACCTTCTTGCGGCAGCCCGTAGCCGCCACTCCCCAGCAGTTCGGCCGGACGGCTCAGGAATCCGCTATTCGCCAGTATGTCCTGCAGCGTGCCTGTTGCCTTTGATACGCCGTTGTCTTTCTGCTCCACAGCGCTCAGATATCGTTGCTTTACCTCATCTTGAGCCAGCAGCAGCTGACGACGCAGCCCGGCCTGTTCCAGTAGCAACATTGCGGCACTGGTGCGCAGGTCCGCCTGGGCGAAATACGGACGTCGCTCCTCAGCGGTCAATGCCAGCCAGTCTTCTACCGTGGTTTGCTTGACGTTCGTCGTCTTGCGCAGCACGTCGAACATAGCCTGGTAACGATCTCTGTAGGAATCGAAGCGGTAGCCCATGCGCAGTGCTTTCTTTGGATCGTCCAGCACGCTGGTGTCCGCCAGCCCCCTGCCCTTCAGCACTTCCAGCAGCCCGTTGGGCATGATGCTGTCCAGCCCGACAAGGCGCGGATCATGAGTACCGCTGCGCAACAGCTTCAAGTTTTCGACGGCGCAGTTGTTTGACAGGAACCAGTAGTCCCCGTCATAGGCCCAATGCATCTCCGCAGCGTGCTGAACCAGGCCGTTGATCTCCTCACGGGAAAGTTTGAGCGGTACTGAGGACAGGCTGCGCAGCTCAGTCTTGGTGTATTCATCGATCACCTGACCCAGCGGAAGGACGAACAGGCGCGACGGATACTTGCCAGTCAAGCCGCTCCAGCTCGACAGCTGCAGGTCGTTGACGAACGCGCGATACGACAACACGAGGTGTTGATCCAGATCCAGTCGGCAATCAGGTCCGCGTGGGCGACCAGGCTTGCAGATCACCAGCCGCAACATGCTGTGGCCCCAACGGCTGGCCAGGTTCTGATTGGCCTCTGCCAGCAGGTAGTCCACTTCGTACACGCGTTCGGGGTCAAGTTTGCCCAGCGGTTCACGAGCAAAATCGTTGCCGGCGTTGAGGTAAGGGTACGACGTCGGGCATTGCTCCTTCGCCTTCGGTGCCCAGTCGAACCGGGATTTGTAATAGTCGTACAGCGCCGGGCGGCGGCAGGCATAGGCAGGATCAAGGAGAAAGTACTCCATGTTCACTGCAACGAATTCCAGCGGGCTGGTGATCTCATAAATGTCGGGGCTGCGGGCGACCTGGCCGTTGCGATCCTCTCGTTCGCCACGGCGGCCGACGTACTGCGGCCATCCCGCCAGGTCCAGGAGGCGCGGATCATCGCTCAGCGTGAAGCGCCGGTCAGTTTGCCCCCGGCAGCTGTCACGCAAGCCGACCTTGCCCACGCTTTTACCCTGTCGGGCACATGCCACAATCAGCTTGCGGTCTTCGGGCGACCATAGCTGTGCGTGATCATAGATGTGGGTCAGCTCGTGCAGCACCGTGGCGAGCATTTCTTCGCGCACGGTGCCATGAGGACGGCTGGTTCGGGTCGTCGCAGCGCTGCCGTCAGTCAATCCGGCAAGCAGGTGCTGGTTCAGGTCCAGCCGATAGGGGCCGTCCGCTCGGCCGTAGGCATTGGACGGCATGTCGTCGGTCCAATGCACCTCAACCTTGCGATCGAGCTTGCTGACAAAGAGTGGCGGCAAATGCGCCATGGCTTCGTCCAGCAGTGTCTGGCTGGCCTTTTGTTGTGCAGGGCTAAGCCCGTCGGTATGAAGCGACAGGCTGAGGTCGGCGAAGGCATTCGTGCACATCAGCGACAGCGCCGACATCAGGAGCCAGACAGCAAGGCGTTTCACAGGGCGAGAATGGCCTCGGCGAGGTCCTGGTCGCTGGCGTTACGGGCTTCAGGCAAGCGGTCGCGCAGCGTGATGAAGGCTGCGTCGAGCAACGCCCCATGGATATCACCGTTGCTGGCGACATAGCTTGCGGCATCGTCACGGGCTTCAAGCACGAGCTTCCAGTTGCGCACCGACGACGTGGTGTCAGAGGTGAAGTCGATGCTGCGACCGAGGGCACGAACGACGATGTTACTGGTGGCCTTCAGGGTTTGTGCCTGTGCCATGTCTGTCAGCAAGAGCAAGCCAAGGGCGGCAGCGATCAATGGGGTACGCATGGAACCTCTCCAAAATACGGATGTGACTGGAAAAAAGTGACTATTGGACGAGGATTGCCTGCGCCAGTTCAAGATCGTCTGCATGAAGTTTTGGCTGGTACTGGCGTATGTAAGCCATCGCTGCCTGCAGCCGAGCCCCGCGCACGTGGCCATCAGTGGCAACAAACACCGCAGCATCGTCCTGAGCGGCAATGATCAACTTGCTGTCGAAGGGGCCGGTCGTTACCTGGCTGGTGGCATACCCGGTTTTGACCAGGCTCTGGGTAGTCACATCCAACGCCAGAGCGGGGGTCGAGATACTTATCGTGGCGGCAAAAACTGCCATTAGCCGAGTCAATAAAGGCATGGGAATTCAGGATCTGCGAAACGAGTCGCAAGGCTAGCGCAACGCCCGGGACAGGGCCAGCGCCGAGGCCCGGATATGCTCACGAGAAACCTGTCTCCAGGCTGAATCAGATGGCAAGAATCGCTTCGGCGAGCTGCGCATCGGACGCCTGCAGAGTCGGCGCGACCTCGCGGATGTGCTGCAGGGCGCCCTGGAGTTTAACGCCACGAATCTCGCCTTGGCTGGCAACGAAGCTTGCTGCGTCGTCGCGGGCGGCCAGGACGATTTTGTCGTCGTGAAAAGAGGACGAGATCTTGGAGGTCGCATTTGATGATGCGTCGAGAGCACGGACGATGGTGTCAGTGGTGACCACGAAGCTGGAAGCCTGGGCTCCCGTTGCAGCAACAATCAGGAAGGCAGCACTAAGCAGGCGAACGCGAGACATACGGGTACTCCAAAATAACAGGATTCAAAAATCATGGACCGTTTGCCTAAGCTCAGCGAGAGCTGACGCAGGTGCACAATTTTAGGTGGCGCAAGATTAGCTTATATCTGGGCCCGCTCACCATCACGGCTTGGGATATCGCGTGGTCATGTGAGCAGCGGTCCAATGTTTAGCCCCAATACACCTGCGCAACGGAGAACTGTATAGGTTAATCGCCGAGCTCTAAAAACTGTACCGGTATCGATCCCTAATACGACAAAACCCGCCAGCAAATGAATGCGGCGGGTTTCGTTTGAACAATTCGAGGTGCTGGCGAGAGGCTATTAGCCTGAAACCAGCGGGCGCTTAACTTAGCGCCAGAACGGCTTGCTCAGCTCTTCGTAACGCTGGGATTCGCTGATACCGGCATCGGCGAGCAAGCGTGCATCCAGACGAGCCAGTTGGTGGCGGCTGGACAGGCGGCGCTGCCATAGCATCAGGTTAGCGAACATGCGCAGCGGCAACGAGGCTTGTGCGGTTTTTGCGGTGTCTTCGTAGAACAGTTCGGAACTGAGGGTGCGTTCCATGATGCTTCTTCCTTCCGCTTGTGGCGGGATTAGAGAGTGACTTGATTGGTGACAATATTCCTCTCATCGTCCCCTTCTCTCTAGACACAGTTCATTTGTATTGCGCTGCTCCAGTTATCTGTTAGGCGCCACTGTTTTGTTCATAAGTGGGGCAACTGTACGGGTCTGCACCAATAGAGTGCTTTTCGTGCGCATTTGGCTTTAAAAAGCCTCTACTCTGCTGCTTAACGACCAGTACAGCAGTACAGTTTTTCTCAGATCGGAGAGCAGCTATTCCAACGCGTGAGCTGAGCGGTACTGCCACAACGCAACTGTACTGTCAGACCCCGATCATGCGTCCGGTCTCTTCAAGATTCAGGTGCCAGCTAAGCGCATCTCGCAAAACGTGCGGCGTGTGGCCACCGATCGCGCAGGCTCGGCGGAAGTAGTCATTCAGTGCATCCCGATACGCCGGGTGCACGCAGTTGTCGATGATGACTCGCGCCCGCTCACGCGGTGCAAGGCCACGCAAATCTGCCAAACCCACTTCTGTCACAAGGATATCTACGTCGTGCTCGGTGTGGTCCACGTGGCTAACCATGGGCACCACGCTCGAAATGGCGCCCGCCTTCGCAATAGACTTGGTTACGAAAATCGCCAGGTGAGCGTTTCGGGCAAAGTCACCGGAGCCGCCGATGCCATTCATCATCCGAGTGCCGCCGACGTGGGTCGAGTTAACGTTCCCATACAAATCGAATTCAAGCGCCGTGTTGATGGCGATGATACCCAACCGCCGCACTATTTCAGGATGATTGGAAATTTCCTGAGGACGCAATAACAGTTTGGATCTGTACTGCTCGAGATCGTCATAGAGCGCGGCGTGTTTGCGTTCGGACAATGTCATCGAACAGCCAGATGCGAAATCCAGCTTGCCCGCCTCAAACAAGTCGAAGGTTGAGTCTTGCAAGACCTCCGAGTACATCGTCATGCCGTGAAAGGGCGAATCGATCAGCCCGGTCATCACCGCATTTGCAATTGTGCCGACGCCAGCCTGCAACGGCATCAGCTGATTGGTCAGGCGGTTTAGCCGTACTTCGTTCTTGAAGAAGTCCACCAGATGCCCGGCGATGGCTTGGGTGTCGGTATCTGCGGGCAACACCGTTGACGGGGAGTCAGGTTGATTGCTGGTCACGATGCCGACGATTTTAGCCGGATCGATCTTTACGGCCTGTCCGCCGATCCGCGTATCAGTTTTGAGTACCGGAATCGGTAGACGTGTTGGTCGGTACGTGGGTATGTAAATGTCATGCAGCCCTTCAAGCGCCATTGGCTGTGCGAGATTGATCTCGACGATCACGTGCTCGGCCAAGATAGCGAAACTGGCAGAGTTGCCGACCGACGTGCTGAGCACCAAATGGCCCTCTTCGTTAATCGCCACGCATTCGATTACTGCGATATCCACTGCTTTTATCTGGCGATTGCGCAGCTGCTCAACTGTGTCAGACAGATGCTGATCAATGAACATCACGGTTCCGTCATTAATGGCTTTACGCAGGGTGCTGTCGACTTGAAATGGCATGCGACGTGACAGCACGCCTGCCTCAGTCAGCTGCTTATCCAGGTCGTTGCCCAAGCTGGCACCGGTCATCAGGCTGATCTTCAACGGTGTTGCCTTGGCCCGTTCAGCCAGTGCTTTGGGAACCGCCTTGGCCTCCCCGGCGCGCGTAAAACCGCTCATGCCGATGGTCATGCCATCCTTTATCAAGGACGCGGCGTCGGCGGCGCTCATAATCTTGCTCATCAACGAGGGCAGGCGGATGCGTTCACGGTGCATGGTATTGGGTCTCTAGACAAATTCATGGGGGAAGTCTAGAGATTTGGTCTGCGTGCGTCCCGCTACCAAGGTCGCATGAAGGGCTCTAATCAGGGCCTCTCAGTGAAAAACACTTTTACCTGATCTGTAAAAAACCCTCGGCCATGAAATGCGCCGAGGGTTTATAGACGAGCTCTTTTGAGCGCTAATCGATGGCTTTCACCATGTCTTCGATGACCTTCTTCGCATCGCCGAAAACCATCATGGTCTTGTCCAAGTAGAACAACTCGTTATCAAGCCCAGCGTAGCCGCTGGCCATGGAGCGTTTGTTGACGATGATTGTTTTGGCCTTGTACGCCTCAAGAATAGGCATACCGGCAATAGGTGATTTAGGGTCATTTTTAGCAGCCGGATTCACCACATCGTTAGCGCCGAGCACCAGAACAACGTCGGCCTGACCGAACTCGGAGTTGATGTCTTCCATTTCAAAGACCTGGTCATAAGGCACCTCGGCTTCTGCCAGCAGCACGTTCATATGCCCTGGCATCCGGCCAGCGACCGGGTGAATGGCGTACTTGACCGTCACTCCAGCGTGAGTCAGCTTTTCCGTCAGCTCTTTTAGGGCGTGTTGCGCTCGGGCGACCGCCAAACCGTAGCCCGGGACGATGATGACGGTATCGGCATTGGTCAGCAAAAAGGTCGCGTCATCAGCCGAACCGGATTTGACGGGACGGGCTTCCTTGGTGCCGCTGAGTGCGCTGATATCTGCGGTGCCACCGAAGCCGCCACCGATGACATTGAAGAAGGAGCGGTTCATGGCTTTACACATGATGTACGACAGAATCGCGCCAGACGAGCCAACCAGAGAGCCGGCGATGATCAGCATCGAGTTGTTCAGCGAGAAACCGATACCCGCCGCTGCCCAACCCGAATAACTGTTGAGCATCGACACCACAACCGGCATGTCCGCTCCGCCAATCGGGATGATGAGCAACACGCCGATCACGAATGCCAGTATCAACATGAGGCTGAACGCCAGCAGGCTCCCTGTGAGCATAAAGGTGAGACCCAACAGAAGCGTGGCCAGACCCAGCACCAGATTGAGGGTGTGTTGGCCGGTGAACTGCACCGGTGCGCCTTGAAACAGGCGGAACTTGTATTTGCCTGACAACTTGCCGAAAGCAATGACCGAGCCGGAAAAGGTGATTGCGCCGATGGCTGCGCCGAGAAACAGCTCCAAACGGTTGCCGGCAGGGATCGGATCGCCCAAGTGATGAACAATGCCCAGAGACTGCGGCTCCACCACCGCTGCAATCGCAATAAACACGGCTGCCAGGCCAATCATGCTGTGCATGAACGCCACCAGTTCCGGCATCTTGGTCATTTCCACGCGCTTGGCCATGATCGAACCAGCGGTACCCCCCACCAGCAAGCCGATCAGGATGTAACCAATACCAGCGCTGGCTCCGTCGGTGGACAGAGCGGCCAGTTTAAACACCAGTCCGATTGTGGTCAGCACGGCCAGCCCCATGCCCAGCATGCCGAACATGTTGCCCCGGCGGGACGTAGTCGGGTGAGACAAGCCCTTCAGTGCTTGAATAAAGCAAATGGCCGACACGAGATACAGCAAGGTCACAAGGTTCATGCTCATGACTTGGCCTCGTCTTTTGCCTTCGGCGCTTTCTTCTTGAACATCTCCAGCATGCGCCGGGTGACGAGGAAACCGCCAAAAACGTTAACTGCGGCAAGCGCAACGGCGAGTGTGCCCATGGTTTTGCCCAGCGGCGTCACAGTCAGCGCTGCAGCGAGCATTGCGCCGACGATGACAATGGCCGAGATAGCGTTAGTGACCGCCATTAGGGGCGTGTGCAGCGCAGGCGTCACGTTCCAGACCACGTGGTAGCCGACATAAATGGCCAAGACAAAGATGATCAGGTTGTAGACGCCGGGCGAGATGAACTCTTCCATTATTTTTATCCTCAGCCGTTATTGCGGATGACGTTGCCGTCACGGCACATCAGGCACGCCGCGACGATGTCGTCTTCGAGGTTGATCTGGAAGTGGCCTTCTTTATCGAAGAGCAGCTTCATGAAGTCCAGCAGATTGCGGGCGTACAGCGCCGAAGCATCCGCCGCAACGAGGGCAGGCAAATTGGTGTGGCCAACGATTGTCACGCCGTGCTCAACCACTACCTGATCGGCAACCGTCAGAGGGCAGTTCCCTCCCTGCGCTGCGGCCAGGTCGATGACGACTGACCCAGGCTTCATCTGCGCGACGGTTTCAGCGCTTAACAATGTGGGCGCCTTGCGACCGGGTATCAGCGCCGTGGTGATCACGATATCCGCCAGTTTGGCGCGCTCGTGAACGGCCACCGCTTGACGCTGCATCCAACTGGCCGGCATTGGACGGGCATAACCGCCCACGCCTACTGCGGCTTCCCGTTCCTCATCAGACTCATAAGGCACGTCAACAAACTTGGCCCCCAGAGACTCAATCTGCTCCTTAACCGCAGGACGCACGTCCGAGGCCTCTATGACTGCGCCCAGCCGCTTGGCGGTTGCGATCGCCTGCAGGCCCGCTACGCCGGCTCCAAGAACCAGCACGCGCGCAGCCTTCACAGTGCCTGCCGCAGTCATCAGCATCGGCATGAACCGCGGATAGTGATGCGCCGCCAACAGCACTGCTTTATAGCCGGCAATGTTGGCCTGGGACGACAGCACGTCGAGGCTCTGCGCGCGAGACGTACGTGGCGCTGCCTCCAGCGCAAATGCGGTGGCACCGCGCTCGGCTAGCCGTGCGATCGCATCGTTGTTGAAAGGATTGAGCATCCCTACGACCACTGCTCCTCTCTTTATCGCTGAGAGTTCAGCATCGCTGGGCGCGGCGACCTTCAATATCAGTTCGGCGCTGAATGCGTCAGTGGCGGTTCCAATCACTGCTCCGGCGGCCTCATAAGCGCTGTCAGTCACGCTCGCGGCAATCCCCGCGGTTGTTTGCACTGTAACCGTGTGACCCTGAGCGATGAGCTTTTTGACTGTTTCGGGGGTGGCAGCGACGCGGGTTTCACCCAGCTGGGTTTCGAGAGGGACTCCAATATGCACGTCAAATCTCCTGCGTGATCTTATTGTCTTTAATTAGGCCAGCGCGCGATGGCACGAGGGCTGGAATTGCGATCACTACGCCCGTTAAAACCGTCAGGCGCGGCATTTTGCAGGGGATACCGAGGGCCTTCAAGGATTTCTGTAACTGAACTAAAAATGTACTACAAGTCATCGCGTGACCATTAAGACCTACATGCGCTTAAGTGACTGATACTGAAAGGATTTGAGTGGAATTTTGGCTCTGATGAACCTTCTGACGAAGGTAGTCAGAAAAAAATCGCCAATTAGGCTACAGAGCCCTATTTGTATGACTATTGAAGCGCGGAGGCACAAATACTGAGGAGTCGTAAATGCGACAGATAAAGATATATGTAGGTTGACAGGTTTTAGCGCTACACCGCCGCCGACGGGTTGTAGTAGTCGTTCAGGGCAGCGAATAGGTCCCGGCTTGCTGAATCAGCCAGTCGCGGAACGCTTTCAGTGACGCCGATTCCGTCTTGCGCTCCGGAATCATCAAGTAGTACGCCTTCGTGCTCGACAATTGGTGAGGGTTGGCAATCACCAGGCGCTTCTCAGCCAGTTCATGCTGAATAAGAAATGGCGGGATCAGCGCCACACCCATGTCGTGCATGGCTGCCTGCGCGAGCATGGAGAAGAGCTCGTAACGCGGACCTGTCATGTCGCGGGCCACGCCCATTTCCAGCGAGTTGAACCACTGCCGCCAGGCATAGGGTCGAGTGGTCTGTTGGAGCAGCGGCATCTCGGCCAGCTCGTGAGGGCTGATGCTGTGTCTCGCATCAAGCAGCCTGGGGCTGCAGACCGGCATCGGGTTTTCGCCCATCAGTCTGTGGGATTCGGTACCGGACCAATCCGCATCACCAAAGTAAATCGCCGCATCGAATTCAGTGTCCGCGAATAAAAAAGGTCGTGTGCGGTTGGTCAAGTTGATAGTGACGTCAGGGTATTTCTTCTGAAAATCATTCAGGCGTGGAAGAAGCCATTGCGTGCCGAATGTTGGCACCACCGCGAGCTCAATGATGTTGACGCCCTGATGACCCATTACAGACAGCGTGTCGCGCTCAACGGCGTCGAGTTGTGTTGCGATGCGTCGGCTGTAGGAAAGGCCTGCCTCCGTGAGCTTCACACCTCGCCGTGAACGTCGAAACAGGCCTACATTCAGGAAATCTTCCAGGCTTGCGATTTGTCGGCAGATCGCGCTCTGGGTCAGCGAAAGCTCTTCGGCCGCCTTGGTAAAGCTCTCATGTCGCGCGGCTGCTTCGAAGCTCACCAGCGCAGCGGTGCTAGGGATTTTACGGCGCATGTACCTTTGCCTCACTAAGAACGACGGCTCGTGCAGCGCTTAACGCACTTCGGAGTGCGAAATTAGCACAACCTGATGCGGAATCGTCGTTTGTTCCACCGAGGGTTCAGGCCTAGGCTGGCTCTATTACACTCCGGGATGTCCGGAAGCGCATTCGTTGAGGAAAGGATAATGAACGGTAAGGCAAGTTTCAGCTGGATCGACCCCCTGTTGCTGGACCAGCAACTTACCGAAGAAGAGCGCATGGTTCGCGACAGTGCCGAGCAGTTCGCCAGGGACAAGCTTGCGCCACGTGTGCTCGAAGCCTTCCGTAATGAGAAGACAGATCCGGCGATCTTTCGCGAGATGGGTGAGATAGGTCTCCTTGGCGCGACAATCCCGGAGCAGTACGGCGGTAGCGGCCTTAACTATGTGTGCTACGGCTTGATCGCTCGCGAAGTCGAGCGCGTCGATTCCGGTTACCGCTCAATGATGAGCGTACAGTCATCACTGGTCATGGTGCCTATCAACGAGTTCGGCACTGAAGCTCAAAAGCAGAAGTACCTGCCAAAACTCGCGTCCGGTGAATGGATTGGCTGCTTCGGCCTTACCGAACCCAATCATGGGTCGGATCCCGGCGCGATGATCACCCGTGCTCGGAGCGTCGAAGGCGGCTACCGTCTGACCGGCAGCAAAATGTGGATCACCAACAGCCCGATCGCTGACGTTTTTGTTGTGTGGGGTAAAGACGACGCTGGGGACATCCGCGGCTTCGTGCTGGAAAAAGGCTGGCAGGGGCTTACGGCTCCCGCGATTCACGGCAAGGTTGGGCTTCGCGCTTCGATCACCGGTGAAATCGTCATGGACAACGTTTTTGTGCCGGAAGAAAACATCTTCCCGGACGTCCGAGGCCTTAAAGGGCCATTCACCTGCTTGAACTCTGCTCGTTACGGCATCTCCTGGGGCGCCTTGGGGGCTGCTGAATTTTGTTGGCACACCGCGCGTCAGTACACGCTGGATCGCCAGCAATTCGGTCGTCCGCTTGCGGCTAATCAGTTGATCCAGAAAAAGCTCGCAGATATGCAAACCGAGATCACATTGGCGCTCCAAGGGTGCTTGCGCCTGGGCCGCATGAAGGACGAAGGCACGGCAGCGGTCGAAATCACTTCCATCATGAAGCGCAACTCTTGTGGTAAATCTCTGGATATCGCGCGTATGGCGCGCGACATGCTCGGTGGCAATGGGATCTCTGACGAGTTCGGTATCGCCAGACATCTGGTCAACCTGGAGGTGGTCAACACGTATGAGGGCACCCATGACGTCCACGCGCTGATCCTTGGCCGGGCGCAGACCGGCATTCAGGCCTTCTATTAAGGAGCCTGCAATGGGCGCTTTATCGCATCTACGTGTACTGGATTTGTCTCGGGTCCTTGCAGGGCCCTGGGCGGGTCAGATACTGGCGGACCTGGGGGCCGAGGTGATCAAGATCGAGCGGCCTGGGACTGGTGACGACACGCGCGCGTGGGGGCCGCCTTTTTTGAAGGATGCGTGCGGAGAGGACACTTCCGAAGCGGCCTATTACCTTTCAGCCAACCGCAACAAGCAGTCTGTCACCATCGACTTTACCCAGCCTGGAGGGCAAAGGCTGGTCCGGGCGTTGGCGGCCAAGTCCGATATTGTGATCGAGAACTTCAAGGTTGGAGGATTGAAGGCTTACGGTCTCGATTACGAGGCGCTGCAGGTCGAGAATCCCAGGCTGATCTACTGCTCTATTACCGGTTTTGGGCAGACGGGGCCTTACGCCAAGCGTGCAGGTTACGACTTTATGATTCAGGGCCTCGGCGGGCTGATGAGCTTAACCGGCCGCGCCGAGAATGAGGATGGTGCCGGACCGGTCAAGGTCGGTGTGGCCCTTACAGATATCCTTACAGGGCTTTACTCGACCTCCGCCATCCTCGCTGCTTTAGCGCATCGTGATCAGGGTGGCCCGGGGCAGCATATCGATATGGCTCTGCTTGATGTGCAGGTGGCGTGTCTGGCGAACCAGGCGATGAATTACCTCACGACAGGAGTCTCGCCGAGGCGCTTGGGTAACGCGCACCCAAACATTGTGCCCTACCAGGATTTCCCTACGGCCGATGGAGACTTCATTCTTACGGTGGGCAACGATAACCAGTTTCGCAAATTTGCAGAAGTTGCAGGCCATCCCCAATGGGCTGAAGACCCTCGCTTCGCGAGTAACAAGGCTCGTGTTGCCCATCGTGCGGAGCTGATTCCACTCATCCGACAGGCCACAGTATTCAAGACCACCGCAGAATGGGTAACGGCGTTGGAGCGAGCGGGCGTGCCTTGCGGGCCTATCAATGATGTTGCCGAAGTGTTTGCTGACCCGCAGGTTCTGTCGCGCGGTCTGCAAGTTGAGTTGCCTCACTCATTGGGTGGTACGGTGCCTCAGGTTGCAAGTCCGATTCGCCTGTCCGCAACCCCCGTTGAATACCGCTATGCGCCGCCGTTGCTGGGGGAGCATACGTTGGAAGTGCTTGCCGGCGTGTTGGGATTGTCCAGTTCCGAAGTGAATGCTCTACGTGAGGCTGGCGTCCTTTAACAGGAGGCTGTCCGGGAGCCCATATAAACAGAAGGAAATTGCTGATTCTGCTGAAGTTTTACCTTTTTCACAAAAAGTTCAAATTAGGTGTTGACGCTCCTCTGGATCTGTCTATAATTCGCCCCACTTCCGGCGCAGACGAAACGGAAAACT